>JBOHCZ010000300.1:0-5335 GCA_050699195.1 Streptomycetales bacterium | reverse complement strand
GATCTCGACAGGTGCGCGCTGCTGCTGGGAGCCGAGGGCAGCGGGCTTTCACGGCGCGCGCTCGCCGCCGCCGACCAGGCCGTGGGCATCCCGATGGCGCCCGGCGTCGACTCGCTCAACGTCGGTGCTGCGGCGGCGGTGGCGTTCTACGCGGTCACCTGGGGACTTTCCGGGCCCGGCGAGACGTTGCATCCAGTATGAAAGGCGACAAGGTGGAAATCGTCGTCGATGCTGGCGACAGCGCCCGCACGTACTGGGTCGAGGCGACGCGGGCCGGGCGGCGCGTCGATGTGAGCATCCGGCGCGGCATCGTCGAGGTCGCCGAGGTGACACGCGGAGGGAGCGCCGTCCGGGTGGCCCGGTTCATGGCCAGCCGCGTACTGGCCCTCGTGGAGCACCCTGCGGGCGGGGCGCCGGCCCAGGCGGGGCCCGTCCGCGCGGCATGACCGGCCTGCCCTGGCAACCGTCGCTGTTCAGCGGTGCTGAGGGGCACGCGGATCTGTCCTTCGACGGGCTCGAGCGCCACGCGCTGGACGGCCGGTCCTGGGTCGACCACGTGCCAGGCTGGCTGCACAGCCACGATGTCCTCTTCGAGCTGCTGCTCCGGGAGGCGCCGTGGCGGCAGCGGCAGCGGCAGATCTACGACAGGGTCGTCGACGAGCCGCGACTCGTGGTGGGCTACAGCGACCTCGCGGCGTTGCCGGGACGCCTGGAGAAGATCCGCGCCGTGCTGTCGGCACGCTACGGCGTGGAGCTGGACTCCGTACTGGTCAACCTCTACCGCGACGGGCGCGACAGTGTGGCATGGCACCGGGACACGGTGCGCAGGCTGATGCCGGAACCACTCGTCGCCACGGTCTCGCTCGGGCATCGCCGGCGTTTCCTGGTACGCCCCTACGGCGGCGGGCCCACCGCCCTGCGGCTCACGCCCGGCGAGGGTGACCTGGTCGTGATGGGCGGTCTGTGCCAGCACGAGTGGGAGCACACGGTGCCCAAGGAGCCGCGTGGTGCCGGTGCCCGGATGAGCATCACGCTGCGCCACAGCCCCTGACCGCGGCGTACCCGAATGGCCCCGTCTGCCCATGTTGCCGCGGATCTCGACGAGGACACTGCTGACGCCGAGCAGGCCGTAGGTGTTACGGAAGATGCCTTCGAAGGTGCTGCCCGGGTACTGGCTGACCTTGGCGAAGCCGGCACGCTCGATGCGGTGGAGACTCGCGACGAGCTAGTCGCAGCCGTGCAGCCGCTCCAGGCTGATGTGCTGGTCCGGCGGCGACGTGCCGCGCTCCGGAAACCAGCTTCTTGCCATTGGATCGCTACCCTTCGTGTTGCAAGCGCGAGGACGTCGATGGGTGCGGAGTGAGTGCCACGTCAGGTCCGAAGCTCCCACTCGGTAGCGTGGCGGCTACGGTGGGTCGCAGGAACCAGTTGGGTGTCCGCGGCTGTCCGCTCGTTGTCCGCGGACACAACCGGGTTCGAGGTCCGATGAGTGCTGAGATGAGCGGAGCAGGCTTCAGTCAAACGCTGCGGCACTGGCGCACCAGGCGTGGGCTGTCGCTGCGGGCTCTTGCCTGTCTGGCGAAGTGTGGAAAGTCGAATATATGGGACCTCGAACACGGCAGCCGGTGACCGACGCCGTCCGTGGCGAGAGCTCTCGACGTAGCGCTGGGCGCTGACGGCGAACTAGTCGCGCTGACTGATCGCGGGCATCTGCCGGCCGAAACCGGGATCGGCGTGCCGACTCAGCGAGCGGATCGCGACGCGATTTGGGCATCGGTGATGGCGCCGCTGACGCCTTGGAGTCCCTGGAGCTGGTGAGCCGCCTCGAAGCCTCTGACATCGGCCCAGCCACGCTCGGGGGACTGGACCTGGTGGTCGATGAGCTGTGCGGGGCGTACCCGAACGTATCGCCTGCCCACCTTCTCGTGTCGGTGCAGGGGTACCGGCGATCGGTTGCCCGGCTGCTCGACGGCCGGGCAACGCTCGGCCAGCGGCGCCAACTGTTGATCATCGCGGGCTGGATCATGCTCCTCGAGTCCTGTCTCCATGTCGACCTCGGACAACGCAGGGCCGCTGACCCAGCTCGCCGTGCCGCGCGGCAACTCGGTCTGCACGCCGAGCACGGCGAGATCGCAGCGTGGGCGGACGAGATCGGCGCCTGGCAGGCACTCGTGGATCGTCGCTATGTCACGGCTGTCAGGCTCTGTCAGGCAGGCCAGCAGCAAGTCAGTACGGAGACGTTCGCCTACGTACAGCTCGCTGCCCAGGAGGCGCGAGCGTGGGCGCGGCTGGGACGGCCACGCGAAACCCATGCCGCCCTGGCCCGGTCCGCCGGCGCGTTGCAGAAGATGAGAGCCCCGGAGCGGCCTGGTCATCATTTCGTCTTCGACCTCCGCAAGCAGGTCGGCTACACGGCGACGACACTCGCCTGGCTCGGCGATGACAGCGCCGAGGCACATGCCCGCGAGGCCGTAGGTCAATACGAGCGCGAAGCGGCCCAAGGCCGGTCACTGCGCCGTTTGGCGACCGCCCGAGTTGATCTGGCGCTCGTTGTCGCGAGGGAGGGGCCCGAGGAGGCGTGCCATCTCGGCAACCTGGCTCTCGGCTCGGGCCGGTGGGTCCCGTCGAACTCCTGGCGGGTGGGCGAATTCGCGGCGACGCTTTCTCGCCGGCACGGGCGGCTGCCCGTCGTCCGAGAGTTCTGTGATCACTACCGTGAGACGCTTGGGTCCCTCAGCAAGGGTCCGGCGCCACCTCAAGGGACACGCCCATGGCGGTAGAGATCGTCTACGAGCCATGGAGAGCGGCGCAGGGCTGGAACTACACCCTCCCCGCCGGCTGGCGACGCCCACTAGGCAGTGCCCGACGCCAGCCAGGTGACGGCGGGATCAAGAGCAGGCCGCGACGGGATAGCCTCGGCCGTGTGGATGTCTTCGAGGCTCTCGCGCAGGCACGCGCCGCCGGGCAGCCGGCGGTTCTGGTCACGGTGGTGGCCGTCGAGGGCGAGGCGCCCTCGCATCCAGGGGCGAAGCTCCTGGTCGTCGACGGAGCGATGGCGGCCGGCACCCTCGGCTGCGCGGAGTTCGACACCGCTGGGGTCGGGCTGGCCGGGTCGCTGTCGGAGAGCGCGACGCTGCGCAGGCGCGTGGTCTTCGGCCACGGGCAGGAGCGGGCACTCGAAATGTTCGCCGAGCGTTACGATCCGCACCCCGCGGTCCTCGTCATCGGGGCGACACCGGTCGCCCGCGCGGTCGCGGAACTGGCGCGCTTCCTCCACCGCGAAGTGGTCGACATGGCAGACGCCCAGCCGGACATCGCACTTCGACACCGGCCGCCCGGCCCCCAGGACTCCGTGATCGTCTCCGACCACGACGCGCCCTACGTCGATGGGGTGCTGCGCCTCCTGCTGCGCGGACAGGCGGGCTTCGTCGGCATGGTGGGGAGCCGCCGCCACGCGCCCGAGGTCGTCGAGCGGCTCCGGTCATCGGGTGTGCCGTCAGGCCAACTCGCACGGCTGCACACGCCGTGCGGGCTCGACATCGGCAGCCGTACGCCCCAGGAGATCGCGCTGTCGATCGTCGCGGAGATCCTGGCGGCGGAGCGCGGCCGCGGCGGAGGGCGGATGGGCGTGGACTGGTCCTGACGCCGACCGTGATCAGGCGGCGTCGCGCTCCCCGAGGTCAGCCTCGTCATCGCCGGGCAGCACGGGTCCGACGAAGACTGCAGCGCCGCACTCGACACAGCAGCGCTCCGGGCAGTCGGTCCCGTGGCCGTCGGGGCACGGCGGCTGCTCGAAGCCCCGCTCGTCGTGGCAGTCGGTGCAGTACAGCACAACGGTCGCAGTCACGTGGCGTGCCTCCCTCTCGGTCCGCCCCGAATCTGCCACGGATCTCTGACAGGGGCGGGGAGAAAGGGCGGCGTGTCGCGAACGGCTACCAGCCGAGCCCCTTGGCGATGAGGTCGTTCATCACCTCGTTCGCGCCCCCGCCGATGCCCAGGATGCGTGAGTCCCGGTAGTGCCGCTCGACCTCGCTCTCGCGGAGGTAACCCGCACCGCCGTGCAGCTGCACCGCGGCGTCCACGCAGAAGTCGCACACCTCGACGGCGGTGTTCTTCGCCATCGCCGCCTCGATCATCACGTTCTCGCCGGCGGCGTGCCGCTCGGCGACCCAGTGCGTGTAGACCCGCGCGGCGTCGATCCGGCGTGCCATGTCGGCCAGCCTGTGGCGCACGACCTGCTTGTCGATCAGCGGCGACCCGAAGGTGTCGCGTTGCCTGGCCCAGGCCACCGTCAGGTCCAGGCTGCGCGCTGCCGTGGCGTAGCCGTACACCGCACCGGCGATCCGCTCGCCCACGAACTGCTGGGCCACCTGGACGAACCCGCTGCCCTCGCCGGCGATGAGATGGGCGGACGGGACGCGCGCGTCGACGAACGCGAGCTCGGCGGTGTCCGAGCAGTGCCAGCCCATCTTCTCCAGCCGCCGCGCGACCGAGAACCCCGGCGTGTCGGTGTCGACGACCAGCAGCGACAGACCGCGGTGACCGGACCCGCCGGTACGCACCACCACGGTCACGAAGTCCGCCCGGGCACCCGAGGTGATGAACGTCTTGGCGCCGTTGACGACGTAATTGTCGCCGTCGCGCTCCGCGCGGGTACGGATCGCCGCCACGTCCGACCCACCCCCCGGCTCGGTTACCGCCAGCGCGCCGATCTTCTGCCCTGCGAGCGTGGGCCGGATGTAGCGGTCGATCTTGTACGGGTCGGCCTCGGCCCGCATGTGGGGGAGCGCGATGCCGTGGGTGAACAGGGCGACGCAAAGCCCCGAGGAGGCACCGGCGTAGAGCATCTCCTCGTTCACGACCGTCGCGTCGACGATCGAACCGCCGGAGCCGCCCATCTCCTCGGGGAAGCCGACGCCGAGCAACCCCACCTCAGCCGCCTTGCGGTGCAGCTCCCTGGGCACCTCACCGGCCCGCTCCCACCCGTCGAGGTGCGGTACGACCTCCCGGCGGGTGAAGTCGCGGACCAGCTCGCGCAGCGCGCGCCGCTCGGGACTCGCCCACGCGTCGTAGCGCGGGTTCGCTGTTCGGCTCTCGGGTCCAGCACCGGTCGCGGCAATGGAGGTCGTCATGGCTCATACCTTTCGTTCACGGTCGGCCCAGTAGGGGGCGCGCAGCTCGCGCTTGAGGACCTTGCCCGTCAGGTTGCGCGGCAGCGACTCGGCGACATCGACCGAGGACGGGCACTTGTAGTGGGCGAGGCGGTCCCGGCAGTACGCGATCAGCCCGGCAGGGGCGACGACCGCTCCAGGCGCGCCCACGACCACGGCCTTGA
>JBOHCZ010000299.1:0-3564 GCA_050699195.1 Streptomycetales bacterium | reverse complement strand
GCGCAGCGCTGGCTGGAGGGCGCGGCGGTGACGCTGCCCGCGGCAGAGGTCGAGCGGGATGGCGCGGGCCACCCCATGCGCATCGTGGCCTGAAGCACGATGCATCAGTCGAACGAGGGCCGCCGGTCCCGGGTGCGCTTCAGCTCGAAAAAACCATCCGTTCGGGCGACGAGCAGCACACCGTCCCAGAGCCGCCCGGCCGCCTCGCCGCGCGGGGCGGGGGTCACGACGGGCCCGAAGAAGGCTGTCCCGTCAACGCTGATGACCGGCGTCCCGACCTCCAGCCCCACCAGCTCCATGCCCGCGTCGTGGGACTTCCTGAGGGCCTCGTCATACGAATTGGTGTCCATGGCGTCGGCGAGCTCGGCCGGCAGCCCGGCCCCGGCCAGGGCGTCCGTGACCGTGGCGCGGTCCCTGGGCCTGCTCTCGTGGTGGATGCGGGTACCGAGCGCGGTGTAGAGCGGCAGCAGTGCCTCGTCGCCGTGCCGCTGCTGCGCGGCGATGCACACCCGTACCGGGCCCCGGGCTTCGTCGAGGATCTTGCGGTAGTCCTCGGACAGCTCCCGCCCCTCGTTGAGGAGGGCGAGACTCATGACGTGCCAGCGGGTACGCACGGGGCGCACCTGCTCGACTTCGAGCATCCAGCGGGAGGTGACCCACGCCCAGGGGCAGACAGGGTCGAACCAGAAGTCGGCGTAGTCGACGTCGTCCACGTTGCTCGGCATCGCGGTGAGCTCACTCGTCACGGTGGGCTTCACTCCTTCGGTCGTGGTCCGGTTCGGCCGAGTCCGGTTCGGCCGAGTCCGGTTCGGCCGTGGCCGCGGTGCTGTTTACCGCGGCCGGTCCCGGCGGGCCGGTTCTCACCAGAACCCGCTGATGGGCGGGCCCATTCCTGGGAGGTGCCCGCACCCCCTTGGCCGGTAACGCGGCGCTACCCGTGGGAGGATGATCTCCATGGCCGAGAAGGAGTTGGTCCGCACGTGCCAGGCATGAACCTCACCCGCGAGGAGGCGCGCGAGCGCGCCCGCCTGCTCACGGTCGACTCGTACGACGTCGAGCTCGACCTCACCGCAAGCGAGACGACGTTCCCGTCGACGAGCGTGATCCGGTTCTCCTGTTCGGAGCCCGGTGCCGCCACGTTCGCCGACCTCGCGGCGATACAGGTGCACGAGCTCACCCTGAACGGCCGGGCCCTCGATCCGGCGACGGCCTACGACGGGGCCCGGATCACGCTCGAGGGCCTCGCGGCCGACAACGAGCTGCGGGTGGTCGCCGACTGCTCGTTCATGAACACCGGCGAGGGCCTGCACCGCTTCGTCGACCCGGTCGACGGAAACGTCTACCTGTACTCCCAGTTCGAGGTCGCCGACGCGCGCCGGGTCTACGTGTGCTTCGACCAGCCCGATCTCAAGGCCACGTTCGGCCTGACGGTGCGTGCGCCCAGGGACTGGCTCGTGGTGTCCAACTCGCCGGGCACACGTCCCGGCAAGGCCGCGAAGCCTGCGGGCAAGGGCAACAGCGCCCGTGACGGTGCCCGTGGTGCTGCCCGTGATGGTGCCGCCGTCTGGCGCTTTCCCCCCACCAAGCGGATCTCGACCTACATCACCGCGATCGTCGCCGGGCCTTACCACGAGGCGCGCGACGAGCACCGGGGCATCCCGCTGGGGGTCTACTGCCGCGCGTCGCTCGCCGACCACCTCGACGCCGAGGAGATCTTCGAGGTCACCAAGCAAGGCTTCGACTACTACCTCGAGGCGTTCGACCACCCGTACCCGTTCGACAAGTACGACCAGCTGTTCGTGCCGGAGTTCAACGCGGGCGCGATGGAGAACGCCGGCTGCGTGACCATCCTGGAGGACTACGTCTTCCGGTCTCGGGTCACCGACGCGGCCTACGAACAGCGCGCCGAGACGATCCTGCACGAGCTCGCCCACATGTGGTTCGGCGACCTCGTGACCATGCGCTGGTGGGATGACCTGTGGCTCAACGAGTCGTTCGCGACCTACGCGAGCGTGCTCTGCCAGTCGGAGGCCACCCGCTGGAGTGCCGCCTGGACGACGTTCGCGACGACGATGAAGACCTGGGCCTACCGGCAGGATCAGCTGCCCTCGACCCACCCGATCGTCGCCGACATCCGCGACCTGGAGGACGTCGAAGTCAACTTCGACGGCATCACTTATGCCAAGGGCGCGGCGGTCCTCAAGCAGCTGGTGCACTGGGTGGGCATCGAGCACTTCTTCCACGGGGTCCGCGCCTACTTCAAGCGGCACGCCTGGGGTAACAGCACCCTCCAGGATCTGCTGGGCGCGCTGGAGGAGACCTCCGGCCGCGACCTCACCGAATGGTCGCGACAGTGGCTCGAGACCGCCGGGATCAACACGCTACGCCCGCAGATCACCACCGGCGACGACGGGACGATCACGGACTTCACGGTGATCCAGGAGGCGCCCGAGTCCTGGCCGACGCTGCGCCCCCACCGCATCGCGATCGGCTGCTACGACCGCACCCCCGAGGGCCTCACCCGCATGCAGTATGTCGAAACCGATGTCGCCGGCGCGCAGACCCCGGTTCCCGAGCTCATCGGCAGGACGCGTCCCGACCTGGTGCTGCTCAACGACGACGACCTGTCGTTCGCCAAGATCCGCCTCGACAGCGACTCACTCGAAACGCTGACCCGGGCCATCGGCGAGTTCACGGAGTCCCTCCCCCGGGCGCTGTGCTGGGTCGCGGCGTGGGACATGACCCGGGACGCCGAGATGTCCGCTCGTGACTACCTCGAGCTGGTGCTCGGAGGCATCGGCACCGAACGCGACGTGGGCGTCGTCCAGGCACTGCTGCGGCAAGCCAGGACCGCGCTGGACTTCTACGCCTCGCCCGGGTTCCGCGCGGACGGGCTGCAGCGGCTCGCCGAGGCGGCGCAGGACCACATGCGAAGCGCCGAGCCGGGCAGCGACCACCAGCTCGCCTGGGCCCGGGCCTTCGCCGGGGCGGCGGCCACAGGCGAGCACCTCGCGGTGCTGCGACGGCTGCTCGACGGCGACGAGCGGGTCGAGGGGCTCACGGTCGACACCGACCTGCGCTGGACGTTCCTGCAGCGCCTGGTCGTGCAAGGCCTGGCCGACGAGCCTGACATCGACGCCGAGCTGGACCGGGACAGCACCGCCATGGGGCAGCGCAACGCCGCCGCCTGCCTGGCCGCGCGCCCCACGCTACAAGCGAAGGAGGAGGCCTGGACCTCGGCGGTCGACAGGGACGACCTGCCCAACGCGATCCAGGCCGCGGTCATCGGGGGGTTCGTCCAGCCCGATCAGCGGAGGCTGCTCGCGTCCTTCGTCGACCGTTACTTCGCCTCGATCACACAGGTCTGGGCGACCCGTACGAACGAGATGGCACAGCAGATCGTGGTCGGGCTCTACCCACGGCTGCTGGTGAGCGAGTCGACCCTGGAACGCACCGACGCGTTCCTGGCCGAGCAGGACCCGCCCCCGGCGCTGCGGCGGCTGGTGCTCGAAGGCCGCGACGGTGTCGCGCGGGCGCTGCGGGGCCAGGCCTGCGACGCAGCTG
>JBOHCZ010000298.1:0-2319 GCA_050699195.1 Streptomycetales bacterium | reverse complement strand
AACGACCCGGCGGACGCTTCCGCACCAAAAAACCCGGCGACCGGGCACCCCGCACCCCGCGAACGAAAATCATCTTCTGGGCCCTGCCCGTCCCAACCTAAAGTTAATCACATTGGGGTCTGCCCGCCGGGTGCCACGGCCCGCAGCGCGCACCAAGGCGGAAGATTCCGCCTCCCAGGCGCTCCACCTGTTGACGACATGGAACGGGTCGAAGCAGATCACCGCCTGAGGTGGTCGATCGCCTCGGCCATTCGCGTCACAGGGGCCACCGGATGTGCGCAGCGCGTCCACCGTGGTCCGGGTCGGCCACGATGTCGGCGCCGGGTGTTGACAGCTCTTGACAAGGTGCGAACAACCTCGGAAACTGCTGCGCACGGACGATTGTCCGTACAGCGGACAACCTGCCTAGGTGCCCTCACATCATGCCGATGTGCCCGTTCACTCCGTCTGACCAGCGATGACCTTCCGGGAGCACGACGTGACCAGCACCCCCCAGGAACAAGCAGAGAGCAGGGCCACGCCAAGAAGGTCGGAGCTGCCACCGGCAGCTATTGCCGTCAGCTTTGGCGTGTTGTGCGTGTCGTACCTGCTGAACGCGATGGACCGGCAGATCTTCTACCCGCTGCTGCCCGACATCAGCGGTGAGTTCGGCTTCAGCCTGGAGCAGGGCGGGTCGCTGGCGACCGGTTTCACACTGGGACTCGCGCTGGCCGGGCTGGCCGGTGGCTATCTGGTGGACCGGCTGTCACGGAGGAACATCATCGTGATCGCCGTCCTGATCTACTCCATCGGCACGCTGGGCGTCCCGCTCGCCGCCGGTTTCGTGGACATGAGCGTGTACCGCCTGGTCTCCGGCGTCGGCGAGGGCATCCACGCCGCGGCCCTGTACGCAGTCCTCGGCGCTTTCTTCTTCCATCGTCGCGCGGTGGCCGCCGGTGTCGTGGGCGTCGCGTTCGGTCTCGGCGTGTTCCTCGGCCCCCTGGTCGGCACACAGATCGTGTCGGCCTGGGGAGACTGGCGCGGGCCGTTCTTCGTCTTTGCGGCCGCCGGTGGCCTGATGTCCGTGCTCATCTTCACGTCCGTGTCGAAGAAGCTGACCGAGGCCGTGACGGGTGCGGCGGCACGTTCGGCACAGGCGTTCGACCACGTGCCCGCACGCCCGTTCAACCGCAACACCTTAGGTTTGGGGATCGCCTGCGCCGTGTCGGGCCTGGTGTTCTACGGCTTCCTGGGCCTCTACCCCACCTTCCTGCAGGAGCATCTCCACTTCACCGCCGGGCAGGCGGCGCTGGCCCTGTCCCTCGCGGGTTTCGGGGCCATGATGGCGCTGCCGGCCGGCTGGCTGGGTGACCGTTACGACCAGCGCAAGCTGCTCGCGACCGCCTTCGTTGCCACTTCCGGGACCGCGTTCCTCGCCTACCAGATCGCGACCACGCCGCCGGCCCAGTACGTGCTCGCATTCCTCATGGGCACGTTCGCCAGCGGCTTCCTGTTCACGAACTGCACCACCGCCATGCAGCGGGCGGTCCGGCCCGAACATGTCGGGCGAGGGGCAGGCCTTTTCATGCTCTCCTACTACGTGGCGGCGGCCTTCTCCGGCCTGCTGTTCGCGCGGCTTGTCGGCGAGCTCGGGTGGAACGGCGCCGGGCTGTGGCAACTGACGGTGCTGCCATTCATCGGAGTTGCCGGGCTAGGTTTGGTGAACACCTCGAGGATGCTCATTCCGCACCACGCCGGGCGGTAGTTTCCCGATGTCGCCCTCGCGACAGGTCGATGGAGGCGGCAGCTACGCCCGCCCGACCCTGCCTGGGGTGAGGACGATGCGCCGGGATACGTGGCCCGCGGCCTGGCGCGCCCAGCCGGCTGCGGCGTCGTCCAGCGGCAGGGCGTCGTAGTCGACGAGGAGTCGCCCCGCGGCCGCGTGCTGGACGACCGTGGTCAGGCCCTCGGCCCGCTGCGTCGCCGTCAGCTCGTTGTTGGTGTACCCGAGCACCCGCAGGGAACGGCTGCGCAGGGTGGAGGAGTCGAGCGGCGCAGTCTCGCCCGCGGAGCTGCCGAGGTTGACCATGCGGCCGTGCGGTCGCAGGGTTCGCAGCGCGGCGGCGGCGGGGACACCGAACAGCGGGTCGATCACGAGGTCGACGGGGCCGTCGCAGGCTTCGAGCATTCGCGCGGTGAGGCCGTCCACGTCATCCGCGTCGGTGAGCGCGACGACAGCGTCCGCCCCGCGCCGGCGGGCGCGCTCCTTTGCCGCCTCAGAGCGGCAGGCGGCGACGACGCGGCGGGCGCCGCCCAGGCGGGACGCCTGAAGGGCCACCT
>JBOHCZ010000297.1:0-5129 GCA_050699195.1 Streptomycetales bacterium | reverse complement strand
GATCGAGGCCGTCCGCCGCCACCTGCCAGACGCCGGGCCCCCCGCGGCGCCCGCCGGCGGCATGCACCTGTGGCTGCGACTGCCCGCGGGGCACGACGACCGGGAGCTTGCTGTGCGGGCCCGGGCGGCCGGGGTGCTGGTGACCCCCGGCCGCTCCTTCTTCCCCGCGGAACCTTCGGGCCGCTACATCCGGCTCACCTATGCCGCCGCGACCTGCGGCGAGCTCGAGGAGGGCGTACGGCGGCTCGGCACCCTGCTCGGCTCTCGCCGCTGAAACCCCCGAGGGCCGCCGGATCACCCGGTGACCAGGCAGAACTCGTTGCCCTCCGGGTCCCGCCAGACCTGCCACGGCTTGCCTTTCCCGTCGTGCAGGGGGCTCGCCGGGCTCGCCCCGAGAAGCGCTGCACGCCGTACCGCCTCGGCGATGTCGTGCACCTGGAGGTCGAGGTGCAGGCGGTTCTTCAGCGACTTCGCATCGGGCACCCGCTGGAAAGACAGCACAGGGCCGTGCGCCTGGAGGGGCTCCAGGTCGACCCACGCGTCATCGCGTGCCGTCTCGGCGAGCGCGAGCAGCCGGGACCAGAACCGCGGGAGCGCGTCCAGGTCGTTGCAGTCGACGACGAGGTTGGCCACCCGTGCCGTCGGGGTGTTCATGTCACACCCCCACAGTGCGCCGCACGCCCCGCCGCGCGGTGGCAGAAGACCTGGGCGGTAACGGCCCGCTGGCCCGGCCAGGCCTGCCAGGCCTGCCTCTTCCAGCGGCGAACCGCCGGCTCCCGCCGACCCGGCTGACCCAGCCGGGCCCGCTCAGCAGCCCGCCGAAGCTCCGCCTCACGCTCCCGGGCGAGGACCTCAAAAACGTAGTACATCGCGGATCATCCTTCCGTCTGACACCAGCATTCAGTTTACACTGGTGTCGAAGATGCTGCAACCGATGTAGCACCTACACTGGTGTCGGAGGTGACGAGGCCTGATGCTTGCTGACGTACCACCCCATACCGCGTTGCTGCGAGACGTCGCGAACACCCTCGACGCGGAGGACGGCACGGACGGGTGGAGCTCACCCGGTGCCCTGGCCGGCTGGCTGCGCGCGCACGGGCTGCTGCCCGCGACGGCCCGCGTCACGGCCCGCGTCACGGCCGGCGACCTCAGGCGGGCCGTGGCCCTTCGCGACGGCCTGCGGGCGGCGATGACGGCCCATCACGACGGCTCGGGCGACAGCCCGATCCCCGAGCTCGACACCCTGGCGGAGCGGCTGCCGTTGCGCCTGCGCTTCGACCTCACCAGCCCCCGGCTGGCGGCCATGGGCGGCGGCGTCGAGGCGGCTCTGGCAGGCATCCTGGTCGCCGTGCAGGCCGCCGCCGCGGACGGCACCTGGCGCCGGCTCAAGCTCTGCCCGGACCAGAGCTGCCGGGTCGCGTTCGTCGACACCTCGAAGAACCGTTCCCGCTCGTGGTGCTCGATGCAGGTGTGCGGCAACCGGCACAAGACCAGGACCTACCGCAGCCGGCGCGGGTCCACGCACCCGACGTCCTCCGGTGACGGGTAGCCTGCCGGACCGGCGAGCGAAGGGGACGAGGAGACACCGTGGCGGACGCACATGTTCGGCTCGCCAAGACGAGTGACGCCGGCGCCATCGGGGATCTGCAGGTTCACGCGTGGACAGCGGCCTACCGCGGCACGCTGCCCGACGACGTGCTCGACGCCCTCACGGCCGACGAGGTGGCGGCCCGCTGGCGCTCGGCGATGACCAGACCCCCCACCCCGCGGCACCGCGTGCTCGTCGCCCTCCGCGACACCGACGTCGTGGGGTTCGCGGCGCTCGGGCCCGCCTCGGACGACGACTGCGACCCGGGCGAGACCGCCGAGATCCTCACGCTGCTGGTCGACCCCGCGGCGACCGGCCAGGGCCACGGCTCGCGACTGCTCGCCGCCACGGTCGAGCACCTGCGCCAGGACGGCTTCCACGCGGCCACGACATGGCTGCTCGCGACGGACGACGGCGCGCGGCGCTTCCTACGCGACGCGGGGTGGGCCCCCGACGGAGCGCGCCGCGATCTCGACGTGCACGGCGACGGCTCGGTGCTCGTCCCCCAGGTCCGGCTGCACACCGACCTGGCGTCCGGCCTCTGACGGATCGCCGCAGGCTGAGTCAGTCCAGGCCGGGTCAGTCCAGGCCGGGTCAGTCCCGGCGGGTCAGTCGAGGCGGGTCAGTCGAGGCGGGTCAGTCGAGGCTGAGGAAGCTCTCGAGCCCGACCGTGAGTCCGGGCGCGTCCCGCACCCGCCGGATGCCGAGCAGCACCCCTGGCATGAAAGACGCGCGGTCGAGGGAGTCGTGGCGCAGCGTGAGGGTCTCCCCCGCCCCGCCGAAGAGCACCTCCTGGTGGGCGACCAGGCCGCGCAGCCGGACGGCGTGCACGGGCACCTGCTCGACCGCCGCTCCTCGGGCGCCCTCGAGTGCCGTGGTCGTCGCGTCCGGCTGGGCGTCCAAACCTGCCCTACTGCGCGATCGCGCGATCATCTCGGCGGTACGCCGGGCCGTGCCGCTTGGCGCATCGACCTTGCCGGGGTGGTGCAGCTCGACGATCTCAGCGGACTCGAAGAAGCGCGCGGCCTCCGCGGCGAAGCGCATCATCAGGACCGCCCCGATGCCGAAGTTCGGCGCCACGAGCACCCCCACGCCGGGGGTACCGGCCGCCAAGTCGCGCACCGTCCCGAGCCGTTCTTCGTCGAAACCGGTCGTCCCCACGACGCAGCAGATGCCCCGCCGGATGCAGTACTCCAGGTTGGCCATCACGGCGTCGGGACGGGTGAAGTCGACGGCCACCTGGACGCCGGCCTCGCTCAGCTCGCCAGCGGAGTCACCCACGTCGAGGCGGGCGACGAGCGCCATGTCGCCCGCCGACTCGACCGCCCGGCACACCTCCGAGCCCATCCGGCCGGCCGCGCCCAGCACGCCCACACGGATCGCACCCATCTCGCCCCTGTCCTGTACGCCACGAACCCCCGGATCACGCGACGGCACGGGAGAAGTCGTGGCCGTCTTCGAACGGTCCGATCACCGCGAGCGTGGGCTTGGCGGTCAGCAGGTCGCGGGCCACGGCACGCACGTCGTCGAGGGTCACAGCGCCGATCCTCGCGAGTATCTCGTCGACCGAGAGCAACTCGCCGTACACCAGCTCCGCCTTGGCGATGCGGCTCATCCGCGAGCCGGTGTCCTCGAGCCCCAGCACGAGCGAGCCACGCATCTGCCCGATGCCCCGGACGAGCTCCTCGTCGGTGATGCCGTGCTCGGCGACGTTGTGCAGCTCGCCGCGGCAGATGTCGAGCACCTCGTCGACCTTGTTGGGCTGGCAGCCGGCGTAGACGCCGAAGGTGCCGAGGTCGGCGTAGTGAGCGGCGTAGCTGAACACGGCGTAGGCCAGCCCCCGCTTCTCCCTCACCTCCTGGAACAGCCGCGAGCTCATCCCCCCGCCGAGTGCGCTGTTGAGCACCCCCAGGACGAAGCGCCTGTCGTCGGTGCGCGCCACCCCTGGCACGCCCAGCACGAGGTTGGCCTGCTCGGTCTTGCGGCTGACCAGGTTGACCCCGCCGGGCACTTCGACGCGGGCCACACCGATCCGCGCGGCCTCGGGCAGGGCTTCGGCATCGTCGAGCAGGCCCGCGAGGGCGAAGGCCCGCTCGACGAGGCGCACCACCTCGTCGTGATCGACGTTGCCCGCGAGGGCGACCACGATGCGCGAGGGATGGTACCGCTCCCGGTAGTACCCCGCGATGGCGTCCCGGGACAGCCCCGAGATGGACTCGACGGTGCCTAGGATCGGCCGGCCGAGCGGCGAGTCACCGAGCAGGGCCTTAGCGAACTGGTCGTGGACGACATCACCCGGGTCGTCCTCGTGCATGGCGATCTCTTCGAGGATCACCCCCCGCTCGGCGTCGACGTCCTCCTGCCGCAGCAGCGCCGCGGTCACCATGTCGGCGACCACGTCGATCGCGAGCGGCGCGTCGGCGTCGAGCACCCGCGCGTAGTAGCTGGTGTACTCCTTCGCGGTGAAGGCGTTCAGCTCGCCGCCGACGGCATCGATGGCGGCGGAGATCTCCAGGGCCGACCGGCGCGGGGTGCCCTTGAACAGCAGGTGCTCTAGGTAGTGGGTGGCACCGGCGAGCGCGGGCGTCTCGTCACGCGAGCCGACCCCGACCCAGATGCCGACCGCGACCGAGCGGACGGCGGGCATCGTCTCGGTGATGACGCGCAACCCGCCCGGCAACACCGTCCGGCAGACCCGGCCCCCGCCGTCGGTGTCCGGGAGCAGCGTCCTCGTCGTTCCTGCCTGCTGGTCTCCGGCCAGCAGCGACACGCCCACCGCTACACCCCGCGCGGGTCGTCGCCGGCTGTGCCGGTCTCCTGCGCGGCCGCCTCACCCCCGGCCTGCTCGTCCTCGTCGAGGACCGGGATGAGCGAGAGCTTGCCGCGCTGGTCGATCTCGGCGATCTCGACGCGGAGCTTGTCTCCCACGTTCACCACGTCCTCGACGTTTTGCACACGCTTGCCGCCTGCCATCTTGCGGAGCTGTGAGATGTGCAGCAGCCCGTCCTTGCCCGGAAGCAGGGAGACGAACGCGCCGAATGCGGTGGTCTTCACCACAGTGCCCAGATAGCGCTCGCCGACCTCGGGCATCGCAGGATTGGCGATCGCGTTGATCTGCGACCTGGCGGCCTCGGCGGACGTGCCGTCGGTCGCCCCGATGTAGATCGTGCCATCGTCCTCGATGGTGATGTCGGCGCCGGTCTCGTCCTGGATCTGGTTGATCATCTTCCCCTTGGGGCCGATGACCTCGCCGATCTTGTCCACGGGGATCTTGACCGTGATGATCCGCGGGGCGTACGGGCTCATCTCGTCCGGGCGGTCGATCGCCTCGAGCATGACGTCGAGGATGTGGAACCGCGCGTCGCGCGCCTGTGTCAGCGCACTGACGAGCACCGGGCTGGGTATGCCGTCGAGCTTCGTGTCGAGCTGCAGGGCGGTGACGAACTCGCGGGTCCCCGCGACCTTGAAGTCCATGTCGCCGTAGGCGTCCTCCACGCCGAGGATGTCCGTCAGCGCGACGTATTCCGTCCGGCCGTCGACC
>JBOHCZ010000296.1:0-4599 GCA_050699195.1 Streptomycetales bacterium | reverse complement strand
GTCTCGACGCCGCCGCCCCCGACGGCGGCGTCGTCGCGGTCCGGGTCGGCTCCCCCGAGGGCGCAGTGGCCGCCGCCACCCGCTGTGCACAACAGGGCGTCCGCGTCGGGTGCTTCCGCCCTCCCTCGGTGCCCGACGGCACGTCCAGGCTCCGGCTGACCGCACGGGCCGACCTCACCGACGCCGACCTCGACCAGGTGCGCTCCGCCCTCGCGGCGGCCGTCACGCCGGTCTAGCGCCCGTTATCTCACCGATCTTGGCATTTCCGCCCTCACTTCGCGCAGCGAAGGGGCGGAAATGCCAGGATCGGCGCGAGCAACGAGCCTCTGGATGCTCGCCCTCGCCCTGCGCGCCGGTATCGAGGTCGGCGTCGCGTACGCCGTGTGGTCCGCGGTGGGGACGGCCGCGGTCGCGACGTACGGCATCCTCGTCTGGGGCGAGTCCGCAAGCGCGCTCAAGCTCGCGTCCCTCGCCCTCATCCTCGTCGGCGTGGTGGGCCTGAACCTCGCAGGTACCCACTGAGTAGCGTCGGTCTCGTCCAGGCACGCGGTACGACGGGAGGCCCGCACTGCTCACCATCCGCGCGGCGCGCGCCCTCGTCGGCGGCCGCCTGGTAGGCCCGGTCCACGTCACGGTGCACGGCGGGCGGATTCAGCGGATGCGGGTCGCCGGGTCCGCCCCGGCGGAGGCCCGGGTGTCCCTCCCGTCCGGCCTGCTTACTCCCGGGCTGGTCGACCTCCAGATCAACGGGGCCTACGGCGTCGATCTCATCCAGGCGACACCCGGCGAGTGGCGCGACCTCGCGAGGGCCCTGCCGGGCACGGGCGTGACGGCGTTCCAGCCGACGTACATCACCGCACCCCTCGATACCCTCGCCGGAGGGCTGGACCGCGCAGCGCGGGCACGCGAGCTCCTGCAGCACGATCCGGTGGCCCGCATCCTCGGCGTGCACACCGAAGGCCCGTTCATCTCCCCCGCCCAGCCCGGGGTCCACCCGGTGGGCGACATCCGCGACCCCCGCCCCGAGCTGCTCGACACCCTCCTCGGGGCAGCCCGCACGAGCGGCGCCCTGACCATGGTCACGCTCGCCCCCGAGCGGCCCGGCGGGCTCGAGGCCGTACGGATGCTCGCCCGCCAGGGGGTGCGTGTCGCGATCGGGCACACCGACGCCACCGCGGCCCAGGTACGCGCCGCCACCGACGCCGGCGCCACGATGGTGACCCACCTGTTCAACGCACAGCGGGGCCTCGGGCACCGCGAGCCCGGCGTTCCCGGGCAGGCGCTCGTCGACGGGCGCCTGCGGCTCGGGCTGATCGCAGACCTCCACCACGTCGCCCGCGAAGTCTGCATCCTCGCCTTCCTGGCGGCGCCGGGCAGGGTCGCCCTCGTGACCGATGCGGTCTCGGCGACGGGGATGGCCCCGGGCAGGTACGACCTGGGCGGCGCGCGGGTCGACGTGTCCGCCGAGGGCGCGCCACGCAGCCGTGACGGCACGCTCGCGGGGTCGGTGCTGTCGCTCGACCGGGCCGTGCGCAATCTGGTCGGGCTCGGGCTGGACAGGGCGGCGGTGCTGGAGGCGGCGTGCCGGATCCCGGCGGAGGTGATCGGCCGCGCCGACCTCGGCCGCCTCACCGAGGGCGCGCGCGCCGACCTTGTCTGGTGGAGCGACGATCTGCGCCCGCTGCGTACCTGGGTGGGGGGCGTCGAGGCCTTCGCCGCCGAACCCTGACGAACCCTGACGAGGGCTGAACTGGCCGGTACCGAGGAGACGATCGGACGGCGCTCGCCGCGTCCAGGAACAATGGGACGCCATGAGTGTGCTCGTCGTCAGCGGAACCGACACCGGTGTCGGGAAGACCGTGGTGACGGCGGCGCTGGCGACACTCGCCGCGTCACGCGGCTCATCCGTCGCCTGTGTCAAGCCCTCCCAGACCGGCGTGGCCGGCCACCAGCCCGGTGACCTCGACGAGGTGGCCAGGCTGTCCGGGGTGCGGGACCTCCACGAGCACACGCGCTTCCCCGACCCCCTCTCCCCGGCCGCGGCCGCACGGCGGGCGGGCACGGCGGCGTGCGACCTACACCAGGTCGCCGGCCGCATCCGCGAGCTTGCCGGGGATCGCCGCCTGGTCCTCGTCGAGGGGGCCGGAGGGCTCCTGGTGCGCTACGACGGAGACGGGACGACCATCGCCGACCTGGCGCGGCTGCTCGACTCCCCCGTCCTGGTGGTGGCGCGTGCCGCGCTCGGGACCCTGAACCACACCGCCCTCACCCTCGAGGCGCTGGCCCACCGCGGTGTCCCGCTCGCCGGGGTGGTGGTCGGGGCCTGGCCGCGGCGCCCCGACCTGGCGGCCCGCTGCAACATCCGTGACCTGGAAACGCTCGCCGCCCGGCCGCTCGCGGGCGCGCTGCCCGAACGGGCGGCGGGCCTGCGACCCGCGGAGTTCCTCGCCGCCGCGCGTGCGGGCCTGGGCCACCACCTCGGGGGCTCCTTCGATGCGGCAGACTTCCGTCACGAGTGGGGTGTCCCGTAGGCAGGAGTCCGACGTCTTGCCCGGTGTCCGGGGCGGACCCCGCGCGACGCCGACGCCGAGACATGGCTGTGACCAACTCCGTGACCAACTCCGTGACCAACTCCGTGAGCCACCCAGGGAGCAACACCGTGAACGACGTCCTCGCCCAGGCCAGGGAACACGTTCTCGAACAGGGGCGTGGGCTCGGGTACCCGCAGCTGCTCGACGTGCTGCGTTGCCCAGACAACGACCTCCCGGCGCTCCTCAAGATCGCGCACGACGTGCGGATGCGCTGGTGCGGACCGGAGGTGGAGGTCGAGGGCATCGTCTCGGTGAAGACCGGGGGCTGTCCTGAGGACTGCCATTTCTGCTCCCAGTCAGGGCGCTTCGACTCCCCCGTGCGTGCGGCAAGGCTGGACATCGCTGAGCTCGTACGGGCGGCGAAGGAGACCGCCGCGACCGGCGCTACGGAGTTCTGCATCGTCGCCGCCGTCCGGGGGCCGGACGAGCGGCTGATGGCGCAGGTGCGCGAGGGCGTCGCGGCCATCCACGGGGAGGTCGCGATCAACGTCGCGGCCTCGTTGGGCATGCTCACCCGCGAGCAGGTCGGCGAGCTGGTCGCGACGGGCGTGCACCGCTACAACCACAACCTCGAGACCGCCCGCTCACACTTCCCCCGCGTGGTCACGACCCACACGTGGGAGGAGCGCTGGGCGACCTGCGAGATGGTGCGCGCGTCCGGGATGGAGCTGTGCTGCGGCGGGATCGTCGGCATGGGTGAGACGGTCGAGCAGCGCGCGGAGTTCGCCGCGCAACTCGGTGAGCTGGAGCCCGACGAGGTGCCGCTGAACTTCCTCAACCCGCGGCCCGGCACGCCGTTCGCCGCCTACCCGACCGTGGCGCCGCGGGACGCGCTGCGGACCATCGCGGCGTTCCGGCTCGCGCTGCCCCGGACGATCCTGCGCTACGCGGGCGGGCGCGAGATCACCCTCGGCGACCTCGGCACCGAGCAGGGCCTCCTCGGGGGCGTCAACGCCGTGATCGTCGGCAACTACCTCACGACGCTGGGCCGCAGCCCGGAGGAGGACCTCGCCCTGCTCGAGGGCATGCAGATGCCGATCAAGGCGCTGTCCCGGACGCTGTAGATACGCTCGGGGCATGCGCGCGGCGGTGCTTGACGAGCCCGGGCTGCCCCTGCGGCTCACCGACCTGCCCGCGCCGCTGCCCGGCGCGGGCCAGCTCCTCGTCCGGGTGCACGCGTGCGGGGTATGCCGCACCGACCTGCATCTGCGTGACGGCGAGCTCGGCCCCGGCCACCTCCCGCTCGTGCTCGGGCACCAGATCGTCGGCACCGTCATCGGCGACATCAGCATGGGCGAAACCGCCGGCACCCGCATCGGCATCCCGTGGCTCGGCTGGACATGTGGAGCCTGCCGCCAGTGCCGCAGGGGCCGGGAGAACCTCTGCGAGCGCGCCCGCTTCACCGGCCGCGACGCCGACGGGGGGTTCGCCGAGTTCGCGGTGGCCGACGCGCGGTACTGCTTCCCGCTGCCCGAGGGCTATCCCGACCTGCAGGCCGCACCACTGCTGTGCGGCGGGCTCATCGGGCACCGGGCGCTGCGCATGGCCGGCGACCCGGAGCGTCTCGGGCTGTACGGCTTCGGGGCGTCGGCCCACATCGTCTGCCAGGTCGCACGGCACGAGGGACGCCGGGTGTTCGCGTTCACCCGGCGCGACGACACCGAGGCGCAGGCGCTCGCACGCGCCCTCGGCGCCGAATGGGCGGGCGACGCCCGCTCCCCGGGCCCCGAGCCGCTCGACGCCGCGATCATCTTCGCCCCTGCGGGTGAGCTGGTCCCGGCGGCGCTGCGCGCCGTGGCTCCGGGCGGCACGGTGGTGTGCGCCGGCATCCACATGAGCGACATCCCCTCGTTCCGCTACGCGGACCTGTGGGGGGAGCGGGTGCTGCGCTCGGTCGCCAACCTCACTCGCGCCGACGCGCGCGAGTTCCTGGCGCTGGCGCCGAAGGTACCGGTCAAGACCAGGGTGGTCCCCATGAAGCTGAGCCAGGCCAACGAGGCGCTCGAGC
>JBOHCZ010000295.1:0-20472 GCA_050699195.1 Streptomycetales bacterium | reverse complement strand
CGGATGCCGAGCGAGCCGTCCGGGTCGACCCGCCAGGACAGCTCGAACCAGAACTCGTTCTCCTCCCACACCTCACCGGGATTGGTGTCCCGGGTGTCGCGGTAGGGGTGCCCGAGCTTGTCCATGGCGACCCGGCGGACCGGCTGCCGGAAGCCGAGCCACCTGCCGGCGTGTGTCTCGTAGGAGTGCGTGTCGTGCCGCTCGGTCCCGTGTCCCATCGGCAGCACGTAGTCGGCGAACGCGGCGGTCTCCGACCAGGTCGGGGTCAGCGCGACATGACACTGCACCTTCTCCGGGTCGGTGAGCGCCTCGAGCCAGACGAACCCGTCGGGGTTGGTCCATACCGGGTTGTAGACCCGCGTGAAGTAGACGGCGAGCTTCCCCCTGCCCTCGGTGAGGAAGTGCGGGAGCAGGATCGACATCTCGTTGGTGGACAGCGGGTACTCCCGCGGCCACAGCAGCTCGTTCCACCGCTCGTGCGCCTCCGGCATGTTCGGGCCGTGGGGGACGAACTTGTGCCACCCGTTCGGGCTGGTGCCGCCGCGCGTTCCGACACTCCCGGTGAGCACGTTGAGGAAGAACAGCGACCGGGCGGCCTGCCACCCGCCGAGGTTGCCCGCCGCCGCCGAACGCCAGATGTGGGCGGCGAGCCGGGTACCGGCACCCGCGACGATCTCCGCCAGCTCCTCGATCCGCTCGGCGGGGATGCGGGCCTCCTCCGCGGCGTAGTCGAAGGTGAAGCGCGCGTAGTCGGCCTCGAGCCGATCGAGGAAGGCCTCGAAATCCGGCGGCGCCTCCGGGTGCAGCCGTTCGAGATAGGTCTCCCAGTTCACCCAGCGCCGGATGTAGTCGGTCGCGATCTGGCGGGTGCGGATCAGGTACGAGGCCACCGCGAGCAGGATCGCCGCCTCACTCCCGGGCCACGGTGCGAGCCACAGGTCGGCGTGGGAGGCCGTGTTGGACATCCGGGGATCGAGGACGACGAGCTTCGCGCCCTCCAGGCGGCCCTCCATGATGCGCTGGGCGTGCGGGTTGAAGTAGTGGCCGGTTTCGAGATGGCTCGACAGCAGGAGGATGACCTTGGCGTTCGCGTGGTCGGGCGACGGGCGGTCGTAGCCGCCCCAGAGGGTGTAGCCGAGCCGCGCGCCGCTGGAGCAGACGTTGGTGTGGCTGTTGTGCCCGTCGACGCCCCAGGCCTGCAGGAAGCGCTCGGCGAAGCCGTCCTCGCCCGGCCGCCCGACGTGGTACATCACCTCCTCGTTGCGGCCCTCGACGATCGCTTCCCGGATGCGGGCCGCGATGTCGTCGAGGGCCTCGTCCCAGGTGACGCGTTCCCACTCGCCGCTGCCACGCCCGCCGGTGCGCCGCAGCGGGTGCAGGATCCTCTCGGGGTCGCTCACCTGGTTGATCGTCGCCGGCCCCTTGGCGCAGTTGCGCCCACGGGAACCCGGGTGTGCGGGGTTGCCGACCACCTTGGTGACCCTGAGATCCTCCTTGTCGACGTAGGCCAGCAGGCCGCACGCCGACTCGCAGTTGAAGCACGTCGTCGGGACGAGCATGAACTCCCGCGGAACCTTGCGGGGGTGCGCCTTCGCGTCGAACTCGACGTGGTGGTCCCAGGTCTCGGGCGGCGGGAAGTTCCGCAGCTGCCCGTGGGTGCGGGCGCCCGGCAGCTCGAGGGTCATGGGCAGCGCTCCTTAGGACAGCGGGATGTCTTGGCCGGCGCGGACGAACACGCTCTCGTAGGCGAGCAGTGCGGCCTGGGCGAGCAGCCCAGCGGCGGCCGCCCCGGCCGGGCCGGACAGCGCGAGCCCGGCCGCGGCACCGGCAGGCAGGACACTCCCGGCCCAGAACGTCCTGGCGTAGCGCCCCCGGACGACGATATGCACGGCGGCGGCCGCCGCCTTCGTGGCGTGCCTGCCGTGCCGGGGCAGGCCGTACTCCAGGGCAAGGAAGAGCAGGTGGGCCAGGGTGCAGACGACGAACGAGGTGACGAGATACCCCGCCGCCCGCCGGTCGACGCTGATGAACGGCGCGGCTGTCAGCAGGCCGCCGGCGCCCACCATCCCGGCCTGGGCGAGCAGGTGCCAGAACAGCAGCGGGGACTGCCACAGGTCGCGGCCCTCGGCCTGGCCGAACAGGAACGCGGTGTAGCCCGCGGTCAGCACCGCGAGCGGGATCGCGGGCCAGCGAAGCGCCGGCAGGTCCCCGAACAGCAGCCAAAGTCCGGCGAGCCCGGCGTAGGCCGCGAGGATGGCGCCCCCCCACACCAACCAGGAGCTCGGGTTGGGTTTCAGGAAGAGGTAGAGGAAGCGCGCCGGGCGCTTGAGATCCCAGACCAGGAGGGCCCCCGTGGCGGCCGTCCCCGCGAGAGCCAGCGCGGGGGCCACGAAACGCCCGAGTGCGCCGAGGTCGTACCCGACGATCAGCCCGAGCGCGACGAGGGCCAGCGCCCCGGCGCCGAGGCCCTTGGCCCACAGGTAGGTGGTGACGCGCCAGCCCCACGGCCGCGGGTGGGCGGTGTTGAGGGTGGTGCGCGTCGCCTCCTCCCCGTAGCCGTCGTGCGCGGTCGCGAGCCGCTGCGGGTCGGGCTGCGCCCAGAGGTAGGTGTCGTCGACCGGGGCGGCCAGCGGATCGAGCACCGCGTGGTCCGCCCCGAGGTAGAAGACGTTGGGCCCGGTGCGCTGCTCTGGCGCGCGCACGTTCACCGGATGGTCGGCCACCAGCCTGCTGATGCCGCTGTCCTGGTCGTCGAGGTCCCCGACCCAGATGGACTGCGTGGGGCAGACGACGACGCAGGCCGGCTCGAGGCCCGAGTCGATGCGATGGGCACAGAAGTTGCACTTCGCGGCCGTGTGGGTGGTCTCGTCGATGTAGATCGCGTCGTAGGGACACGCCTGCATGCAGCTCTTGCAGCCGATGCATCGCTCGCTGTCGAAGTCGACGATGCCGTCCTCGCGCCTGAACAGCGATGTGGTGGGGCAGATGTCGATGCAGGGGGCGTCGGTGCAGTGGTTGCACCGCATGACGCCGAACTCCCGCGTGGTCTCCGGGTACTCCCCCTTGTCGACGTATTTCACCCACGTCCGGAACTGCCCAAGCGGGATCTCGTGCTCGGTCTTGCACGCCACCGTGCAGGCGTGGCACCCGATGCAGGTGCGGTGGTCGATCGCGAACCCGTACCTCATCCGGCCACTGTGACAGCGGCGTTTCTCCGCTGGTAGGCGCCGATCACCGATGAGGCCATAAGGGTTGGTTATGACCCTCCGGCCCTGCGCCTTCGTTCGCCACGCACCGGAGGCGCTCGTCGAACTCCTGCACCGCCTGCGAGTCCTGGTACGGCTGCATATGCTCGCGAACCGTCGCGACCCTGCTCCTGATGCGAGCGGAGTTCACCGTCGCCGACAGGGCCAGCGCCTGCGCTGCGGTGGCGCAGGCCTGCTCGATCTCGTTCGCGTGGAGGTAGCTGTCGGCCAGCCACGTCAGGTAGAGACCGGTCTCCCGCGCCCGGGACGCGTCGTAGCGGGTGAGCACTGATCGCAGGACGGGCTCGGCCTTGAGTGGCCGGCGGAGCTCGGTGAGGCACCGGCCCGCCATGACGTCGAGTTCGTCGCGGTCCACCCAGTACACCCAGTCGGGGTCCTCGTCCCCAGGGCGCACGTTTGCGTACTCCTCGTCTGCGCCGCCGAGGGCGCGTTCAGCGTCCCCCGCGTCCCCGGCCTTGGCGTGTGCCCATGCGACCCGGTCCAGCAACAGGGCACGGGTTCGGGGCGTGGCGACGCGCTCCGCCCCCCGGTAGGCGCTCCGGGCCAGGAGTACGGCCTCTCGCGGGTGCCCGACGTTGGCCATCTGGTAGGCAAGCGACGACAGCAGGTTCGCGGCCAGCGGAGCGTGCCCTGCGGCGTGCGCCGCTCGCACCCCGGCGAGGTAGCGCGCGGCCGCGGCCCTGTGCATGCCGGCGTCCGAGAGCACCCAGCCCGCGACCTGGGCGAGTTCTCCCACGGCGACCAGCAGGCGTCGGCCGAGAGCCTCGGGGTAGGCCGCGTCGGCGAGCAGGGCAAGGGTCGCGTCGAGTTCCCGGTCGACAGTTTCGGCCAGGTCACCGCCGCCCACGTAGTCGTCCAGCTGCCGCAGTTCCGCGCTCCTGGCTGCAATATTGGCGACCAGGCCCGCTCCGATCCTGCGACCGGAGCGCATCTCGACGAGCTGCGGTGGGTCCGTCACCAGCCACTCGTGCGTGATGCGAAGGGCGTTGTCCGCATCGACCCGTATCGCGCCTTCCGTGATCAGCGCCGAGAACGCGGCGGTGTCCTGGCGCGTCCATCCGTTCGAGCACAGTCCTGGCAAGTCCCGGGCCGCCCGCACGGGCGCCAGAGCCACCAGCTGCCCGCCCGCCTGAAGCGCCGCGTCGACATGCTCGGCGAGTTCGCGCGGCGCGGGCTTGTGCCCGTTCATGACCTTGCTCAGGTAGCTCTTGGTGTAGTGCGTGCGCCGCGCCAACTCGCCCAGGCTCACGCCCTTGTCGGCCATCAGCCGACGCATCTGTTCGCCGAAATCCATCACTGCTGGTCGAGACATGACTAACGGTGAGAACTGTACTACCGACGGTGTGTGCTTCGGGGACTGCACCTCGTGGCTGCCATCGCTACCTGCTGGGGCGTCATCGGCAACCACGCCGGGCCTACGGTGTGGGCCGAGCTCGAGTGGAAGAGCCGCGAATGGGGCTGAGCACAGACGCTAGCGTGGCGGGGGAGTCAGAGTAGGACGCGAGGAGTACGCCGTGAACGCGGACATCTGCGACCTGTCGGCACTCGAGCTGTCGCGGCGGCTCCGTACCAGGGAGTTGTCGGCGCGCGAGGTCGTCGAGGCCCATCTCGAGCGCATCGAGCGGGTCAACCCCCGGGTCAACGCGATCGTGACGCTCGTCGCCGACCGGGCGCTGACCGACGCGGCACGGGCCGACGCGCTGCTCGCCGCCGGCGGGACGGCGGGCCCGCTGCACGGACTCCCGGTCGCGCACAAGGACACCCACGACACGGCGGGCATCCGTACGACCTACGGATCACCGCTGCTGGCCGGCAACGTGCCCGCCCGCGACGAGCTGGTGATCGAGCGGCTGCGGGCGGCCGGCGTCATCACGCTGGGCAAGACGAACGTCCCGGAGTTCGCGGCGGGCTCCCACACGGTCAACCCGGTGTTCGGCGCGACCCGCAACCCCTACGACCTGTCGAAGTCCGCGGGCGGGAGCACCGGCGGGGGAGCGGCCGCGCTGGCGTGCGGCATGCACGCGCTCGCCGACGGCAGCGACATGGGCGGCTCGCTGCGCAACCCCGCATCCTTCTGCAACGTCGTCGGCCTCCGGCCGTCGCCCGGCCGGGTGCCGACCTGGCCCGATCAGGCGCCGTGGGCGGCGATGGCGGTGCAGGGGCCGATGGCGCGGACGGTCGCGGACGCGGCGCTCATGCTGTCGGTGCTCGCCGGCCCCGACCCCCGCTCGCCGATCGCTCTCGAGCAGCCGGGGGCGCGGTTCGCCGAGCCCCTCGGCCGTGACCTCACCGGCCTGCGGGTGGCCTGGTCGCGCGATCTCGGCGGTACGGTTCCTGCGGACCCCGCCGCGACGGCGGTCCTGGAGCCCGCGGCGAAGGTGTTCGACGAGCTTGGCTGCGTCGTCGAGGAAGCCTGCCCCGACCTCTCCGGTGCCGACGAGGTCTTCCGCACGCTGCGGGCGTGGCAGTTCGAGCTGGTGCTCGGCGCCCTGCTGGATCAGCACCCCGACCGGCTCAAGGAGACGCTGGCCGGGAATATCGCGGAGGGCCGGAGGCTGACCGGCTCTGACATCGCGCGCGCCGAGGTGCGCCGCGCCGCGCTGTACCACCGGGTGCGGGAGTTCTTCGAAAGCTACGACGCCCTGCTGCTCCCGGTCAGCCAGGTCCCGCCGTTCGACATCGACCTCGACTACCCCACCGAGGTCGCGGGTGTGCCGACGGAGAACTACCTCGACTGGATGCGTTCCTGCTACCTCATCTCCGCGACCGGCTGCCCCGCGCTCTCGGTGCCGGCCGGCTTCACCGCCGACGGTCTGCCGGTCGGGTTGCAGATCGTCGGCCCGCACCGGGCCGACTTCGCCGTCCTCCAGATCGGGCACGCGTTCGAGCAGGCGACCCGGTACGGCGAGCGGCGGCCGCCGCTCGCGCTATGACGAACCGGCGTACCGGTCGGCCAGGTCGTCGAGCAGGCTCGGGATCAGGCGTTCTTCCATCACGGCACGGCCGGACTGCGCCATCCGCTCCGCCAGCGCGGGGTCCCACGGGCTGCCGGCTTGCGGGCCACGGAGCGGTTCGGAGTCGCCGGCCGCAAGTGCCGTCTCGTAGTCACCGAGGCTCATCCGCCACGGCACCGCCCCGTATCGCGAAATCGCCGCTCCCGTCGTGCGCAGCCCTGTCCAGTCGAAGTCACCGTGCCAGCGAATCGCCAACCCCTCCCGCACCACGGCGTCGAGCAGCCGGTGGCAGGCGGCCGAGGGCACACCTTCCGTGCAGACCAGCGCGACGTGCCGGGCCGGGCGGGAGACCGCCGCCCTGAGCACGGAGGGGTTCTCGCACACCCAGACATCCCGCGGGTGGGGCACGATCGGCATGGTGACCAGCTGGTGCAGGGTGATGCGGAAGGGGGTCCAGGTTCGAGCGGCCCCAGTCAGCCACGAGCCGAGCGTCCCGCCGGAGGTCCCGAGGCTCGCCGCGGACAGCCCGAGCACGAGCACCTGGCTGGCGAGATCGTCGAGGATCACCCCGGCGGACTCCCACAGCTCACGCCGGGCCGCCAGGCCGCGGCCCGCTGCCCTCCCGTCGCGTACGCCGAGCGCCCGCAGCACCAACCCGGCCAGCGGCGTTCCGGACAACGCCTTGGTGTCGCCGGTGGCTCGCTCGGCGAGCACCGGTAGGGGCATCGCGTCCGCGGGCAGCAGGTCGAGTACGGCCACCGCCTGCCGGATCAGCTCGCCCGAACGCCGGTGGACCAGCCGGGTCAACGTACCGTCGGCCTCGATCTGCTCGACCCACGCGTCGAACCACTTCTCCCCGGCATGCCGCCCGCCCGAGACTCCGGCCAGGGCGGCTAGCCGGTCGGCACGGTCGGCCTGACGCTTCTCGGCGCGTGACCGCACCGGCCCGGCAAGGGCTTCCAAGGCGGTTCGCAGATCGGGAGCGATGCCCGCCTGTGCGAGCGCTCGCTCCACCTCGGCCGGCCATACGCTCAGCGTCCCCGCACGCCAGTCGGTGCGGCGGCCCAGGATCCGGGCCGCCGCGCGTCGTTCCTCCGCAGTGGATGCCGTGAGCGTGACCGCGGAAGTCAGCGGACGGTCGAGCTCGAGGCGGCGCGTCAGCCGGTCGACGAGCCGGGCCAGGGCCGGATCGCCCAGTGTGCGGCGGAGCCGGACCAGGTCGACGCTCACCACAGGACGGCGTCGGTCGTTGCCGTCGCGTCGTCGTGCTCGCGAGCGACGAAGGTGCGGTCCGCGAGGCGCGCGGCCGATCCGTCCCACTCCCACCTGGTGACGTGTACGGCGTCGATGCCGTCGCGGCGCACCAACTGGTGGGTGGCGATGCCGGGGACGGTGGAGTAGAAGCTCCATTCCCGCTCGCTGGTCATCACCACGTCGAGGTCGAAGGTGGCGAGCAGGCCGAGGCACTTGGCACGGGAGTCGTCGTCGACCCCGGCGAACGCCTCATCCAGCGTCACCATTCGAGGAGCCTGCGGGTGAGCGGAGCGGTAGTGCGCCGACGCGGCGGCGAACAGCGGAAGCGACGCGGTCAGTACACGCTCGCCGCCGGACGCCGGACCGGCGGACGACCGCCACCGGCCGTCCTGGTAGCGCTCGATGGTGAAGTGGTGCCAGGCTCGGTAGTCCAGGGCCGTACGCAGATGCTCCTGCCACGTGCCCTGCTCGTCTGCGGTCCGCACGGCCTCGATCTGGCGTTGCAGGAAGTCACCGACGGCCGCCCGGTCCGCCGGTGACCATAGGTCGGCGCCTTGACGCAGCAGCCGTGCACGCGCCTCCGCCAGCCCGGACGGGCCGTCGGGGCGCGGCCCCCAGCGCAGCCGTAGCCGCATGCCCGTCGAGGTGGGGCGCTCCTCCAGCTCGGCGTTCATGTGGGCGACCTGCGCCTCCGCCTCGCTGATCAGCTCCTGCAGATGGCTGGCCACGTCGTTGACGAGGTGCTCTTCGAGTAGGTCCCGCTCCTTGGCGGTGAGCAGGCTCTCGCGGTAGTCGATCTCGCCGACGAGCAACCCGGTCAGCTCCGACGGCGCTCGCTCCCGCCCCTGGAACTGGATCGCCACGACAAACCAGTCGTCCAGCCCCGCGACCGCATGGTGGCCGTGGCGGGTGAGCGCCTCCGAAAGCTCGGTGTAGCGGCGGGTGATCTCGTCCTGGACGCGCCGCCACGCCTCGTCACCGTCGTCGACCCCGCCCAGCAGCGCTTCGGCACGTCGGGCGAGCCGAACCGCAGGATCGGCCGCCCACGGGGCGGCCGCGTCGGGCACCTCCACGTCGCAGGCGACAGCCAGCAGCCCGGTGGCCGCGAAGCGCTGGAAGTCCTGCACGGCCGTGTCCCTGCGCTCCGTCGTCTGATCGAGATCGGTCCGCAACTGTTCCTCTCGGCCTTCCGCCTTGGCCCTCCGCTCGACGGCCCGCCGCAGCGCGGCATCGAGCCGTTCGATCTCGCTATCGAGCTCGGCGATGCGGGCTTGGGCGGCGGTCAACCGCCCCTTCAACTCCTCCACCGACGCCCCGATGGCGGCCTGTAGCGTGTCCAGTCGAGCGCGCTCCTCGGCCGCGGCCGTCTCCGCCTCCTTCGCCTCGCCCTCGGCCTCGGCGAGCTCTGCCTGTGCCACCCCCAGCTCCGCGGTCCACGTCGCCAGCTCTCCCAGCCGGCCGGCGTGACTGCGGATGGCCGCCACCAGATCCACGGCGGCCCCCCGGTACGCCGTCACCGCCTCACGGACGTCGCCCAGCTCAGGCAGCGCGGTGGGTAGGGCGAGGTCGGCGGCCGCCTCGTCGCGAGCCTGTACGGCCTCGGCCAGGTCACGCTCGGCCCAGCCGACCTCGTTGTGCGCCTCGTCGACCTTTCGCCGGGCCTGCTCGAGGAGGCCGAGTTCCCCGGTGACCGCGCTGTGGGCGTCGCGCAGATCCTGGTCCGTGGGCTGGCGATCGAGCTCCCCGGCAAGAACCGCCTGCCGCTGGGCGAGGGTACGCACCGCGGCCTCGGCCTCGGCGACCGCCTGCTCGGCGGCACCGATGAGGGCCGTCAGCTCGGCGAGGCGCCGCCTGCGCGCCTCCTCGCGTGCTCCGTGACCGACGAACTCGGCCGTCGGCTTGGCCCAGGCACCGCAGAGGGGGCCGAGCCGCCAGCGCCCGTCGACACCGGCCCATGCGGGACAGTCCCGCTCGCCGAGGCCGACCGCCGCGAGCACCCCGGCCACCGTCTCCGGAGACAGCGCGGCGGCCTGCGGATCGTCGACGTCGATGGCCGGCCGCAGCGTCTGGGTAAGGTTCGGTTCGACCGGTTCGCCGGGCAGGGCGACCACATCGTGGGTATCAGGCTCGAGCAGTTGCCCGTCCGGGGTGAGCCAGGCGTCGAGCAGGCCGGAGGCCTCGAGCGCGGCCTCCAGGCCGGCCCGTTCCTCGTCGCCGAGTGTCTCGTCGAAGTCGGCCACCTGCCACAGCGCTGCCCCGGGCCTGCCCTCGCGGGCGCCGTCCCGACGGGTGTACGGCGGCCGCGGACGCGTGACCTCGCCCGCCTCGAGCCGCCCCCTTTCCTCCACCAGCGAGGCCAGGGCCGCCTGCTCGGCGGTGAGCCGCGCCCCCGCTTGGGCCTGCGCATGCGCCAGCTTCTGATGTGACGCCTGGGCCGCGGACCGCAGCGCGGTCTGGCCCGGGTGAGCGCCGTCAAGGCTCTCCGCCCAGCCGGCCAGGGCGAGATCATCGGGGTCGGGCAGACTCAGCTCCGTGAGGCCGCGGCCGTAGGACCGCCACGCCGCGACATGGGCGTCGATCGCCCGGTCGAGCGCCTCCCGCGCCTTCTCCACCTGGTCCGCGGTCGCGTCGCGATCCGCCTCGCGCTCCGACAGCGTCTTCCTGGCCCGCACCAGGTCTGCGTGACGGCGCTCAGCGGTGCCCGCCAGGCGGGTGAGGTGCACCACCGCCTGGTGCCGTCGGTCGGCGAGTTGCCGGGCAGCGCGGTCGGCCGCGGCGATGCTGTCGTCGGTGAACGGCCCTTCGGGAAGGCACAGCGGAGCCGTCAGTCCCACGTGGTCGTCGGCCACTCCCGCGGAGCCGGCCGAACCAGCGGCGGCCCGGGCGGCCCGGCCCAGCCCGTCCCGCGTACGATCGGCGGCGGCGACCGCGTCCCCCCGTCGCTCCGCTCGGTTCACGCGCTTGGCCTCGGCCCGGTTCGCGGCCTGCCGGCGCTTGACGGCGGTGGTGGCGGCCTGCTCGGCGTGGCGCTGGGCGTCGGCGAGGTTCTTCAGACGGGGGTCGCCGGTCAGCTCGTCCCGAACCGCGGTGTGCGCGGCCAGCTCGGCGCGGGCGGCAGTGAGGTCGCCCTGCGCGCTCCGCTCGCCCGCGCTCGCCTCATCGATGGTGTCGCGGACCGCGGAGAGATCCCGCTGCACCTGTTCGTATGCGGCATGCGAACGGCGCAGCCCGCGTCCCTGGCGCCGGGCGGCCACCGCTGCGTATCGGCGGTAGCGGTCCATGAACCGCTGGACGTGGCCGCGGGTCTCCCGCAGGTTCGCCAGTTCGTCGCGTTGCTGCTCGAGGTCGCGGAAGGCGGTCGCGATGTCGCTCAGCACCGCCTGATCGACGGGCGCGAGTGCCTCTGACAGCGCCCTGGACAGCCGAGCCTCGTCGGGGCGCTTGGACAACTGGGGCTGGCGGAGCTGAATGAGCAGGTTGATGAGCGCGTCGTAGCGCTCGGCGCCGAGGTGGAACAGATGTTCGTCGATGATCCGGCGGTACTGTTCGGCCTTCTGGGTCACCTGCCCGTGCAGGCCGATCGCCTCGGTCAGCCGGTCCCGGGTGAGCGTCGCGCCCGACTTCCCGATGAGAAACAGGTCCTGTCCCACCCGCTGAGAGGTGAGGAAGAACCAGCGGTCGGCGATGCCTCGGCCGGCCACCGCCTTGAGCCCACAGCCGATGGTCAGGTAGGCCCGCTCGCCGTCCTCGGTGACTCTGCCGAACTCGAGCCACGCATAGCCGATCCGCTCCTCGTACTTGCCGCCGAGCAGGAGGTTCCACTCCATGCGCTTGCTGCGGTCGCCGTCAGGCTCGACCCGGCTCGGGGTGAGGTCGCCGTCGAGCAGGAATGGCAGGGTCAGGGCGAGGACCTTGGACTTGCCGGTGCCGTTGTTTCCGCGGAACATCACGCATCCGGCGCGGAACCAGAACTCCTGGTAGTCGTAGTAGAACAGGTCGACAAGACCGGAGCGCAGCGGCTGCCAGCGGTTCCTGATGGCGGTCGGCAGTTCGGCACTCATGGGTGGTTTGCTCCTCCGCTGACCTTCGGCTGCCCGTACCCGAAGCGGGCGAGTGCGGGAAGCGGGATGACGCGGTCGTCCCTACGGGCGATCAACCCGAGCGCGGTGAGACGGTAGAGCGCCTGGCCGGCCAGCTCCCGCTCTGCCCCAGGATCCGCGGTGTTCTTGCGCCAGTGCGTGCGATGCTGAGCGGCGAACGCCGCCATCTGCCGCTCGAGCTCGGGCACCGGCACCGGCCGGTCGGGGTCCTCCCGGAGGCATCCCGCGAGGTGCTCGGCGAGCAGCAGGGTCGCGTGACCGTCGGTGCCTTCCTCGGGCATGCCGAGGTCGGTCGCCTCCCTGGTGGGGTCGAGCAGCGCGATGCCCTCGGCGCGAGCCTCCGCTACCAAGCCGGTCGCCTCGGTCAGTCGGCGGAGCAACGGGCCGCGTTGCCGGTCGAGGTAGGTACGCTCCTGCTCGGTCAGATCCGCGTAGTACACCACCGGGTCGTCGAGTAGCCGGCGAGTGATGGTGTGACGGGTCGCCCGGTTGCGTCCGTCGTCGGTGTCGGGTACCAGGTCCTCGGTAATAGCCCTGAGCCGGTCCTCGAAATCCTGGGCAGTGACCGTCGACGGGCCGCGCCGCGCGGCGAGCAGGACGGACAATACCTTGCGGTCCACGTCATAGAGGGCGTCGCCGCTTTGATCGACGAAGGCCTGCTCGTCGCCGGCGACCTTGACCAGGACTCCGGTGTCGAGCAGCACTTTGGCGACCGCGACCAGGTCACCGCGTTCCTCGCGCGACCTCAGCGAGAAGGCCATGCCCGCGCGCGTGAGGTCGTGATCGGCGGCGAACCCCAGGATGCGGTTGACCAGCCAGCCGAGCGTCACCTGGGTTTCGGCACGCTCGAGCGCAGCCAGCGCCAGGCAGGTCAGCACGTAGCGCCGCCGGCTGAAGCGCTGCCTGGTTTTCGACGCTGCCGCGCGGCTGCCGTCATCGTGGCGGCCAGGCACCTTGCGGAGCCGGGCAACGCCGGAGTCGCAGTGCAGAGACCAGCCCGCCTCCCGCACGAACCAGTCGGCCAGCCAACCGCTGTGCCTTCTCACGAGGATGAACGCCGTAGGATCCGGTCCGCGCGGGGTGAGTAGCGGGTGCCGGAGCAGCGCCCGCACCCCCGTGCGCCGTTCGTCGTCACGCTGGGCGTCCAGGACGTCGGTGAGGCCGCCGCTCATCGGACCTGCAGGCCGTGCGGCATGGTGACGTCCACGATCGTGAGCTCGTGGTCGGGACCGCGCAGCACGCCGTCGGGCGTGGCGATCTCGGCGATCTCTCCCGAATCGATCGGGGTGAGGGTGATCTCCAGCGAACCGTCCGCGGTGCGCCTGCGGATCGTGCCGTCCGGGCCCGGCGGGCCGGCGCCCAGCCCCTCCCCGAGAAGTCGCAGGAACAGCGCGAACTCGGAGCGATCGAGCCACTCGACGTCGCTGAGCCGGACGGTGCGACCGGTCGCCAGGGCCCTGCGCGCCGCGTCGGTCTGCTCCTGCTCGGCCGTCACCTCGCGGGCGAGGTGCTCCTTCTCCTTCGACCGGTCCACGACCCTGCTGACAGGGCCGCGCTTTTCGTAGCGGCCGGTTGCCCGGAGACGTGCCGCGATTTCGATCTGAGGGGCGTCGAGCCAGCTGGTGGCCGCGGGCACCTCGTCGGGGGTGGGATCCGTCGTGGCGGTCAGGTGACGTGCGGATGTCAGCCCGAACGCCGCACGCCACAACCGGTGCGCGTCGCTGTCGCTGCCCGCCTGGGCGAACCAGCGGGCGAGCGCGCGGAAGTCCGCCGACCGATCGCTGCGCCCGGCGCGCCGCTCCTGCAGCACGCTGATCGTCGTCAGCAGGTCCGGGATCGCCTTGCGGGCCCGGGTGCGTAGCAGGTCGGCCTGGCTTGGATGCATCCGGTCGCCGACGAACCACGACCACAGGCCCGACCATCGGTTGTGCCATTCTATGAGCTTCTGCTCCCGGGGAAGATCCTCATCCGCTTCATCACCGGGTGCGGCGTCGGAGGCCTCCCGGTAGGCGGCCAGCTCGAGCAGGTGGGTGATCCGCCCCTCCTGCATGGCCCGCAGCGTCGTCGCGATGTCGTAGGCCTTGACGACCAGCTCGGAGACGAACCGCTCGAGGTAGGCGATCAGCCGGTCCTTGTAGGCGAGGAACGCCTCCTCGTCGACGTCCTGCAGGTCGATCGTCCGCTGCAGGCCGCCCATGAACGCGCTGGCGTTCGCGGCCAGGCTGTCGAGGCGGCTGATCAGCTCCAGCAGCAGGTTGTGCACCACTGCGGGATCGGGCTCGGCCGGCAGCTCGCGCAGCGCGCGCAGCCGAACCTGGATGTCTTCGAGCGCAACCGCCTGCAGCTCCCCACGCCGGCCGATCTCCTCCAGGTAGACCTGCAGGGCGGTCTCGGCGGCCTCGCCCTCCCGGCTGAGCTGGTAGAGGAAGCGCGCCCGGTAGAAGTCCTCAACCGTGGTGACCCGGCTGGTGTCGGGGTCGGCCCGCAGGTTGCCCCAGCCCTCGAGGCTGCGCAGCGCGTCCTCGACCTGGTCCTGGGTGACGGCCGGCCCGCCGTCCCGGCGCAGCGCTTCGGCGACGTCTTCGGGCCGCAGGTGAACCACGAAACGGCGCCTGTTCGCGGTGAACACACCCATGACCCGGCGGTAGAGCGGGGCCAACGGGGCGTCGACATGTGTGAAGGGCCGGGCCGGTGATCCGATCATGACGGCAACGAGTATGCCGCAGGCCACTGACAGGGCGACGCAATGTCTTACCGTCACCGCGGGCCTGCCAAAGCCGGACCTGGCGGTGTCCGGCGCGAGGTATTGGGGGTATTGACGGCGGGCAGGGCGGTCTCTAGCGTCGGGCGCATCGAGAACAGTTGTGCGCATGTCGAACAGCTGTCCGAGACCCGACGACCCCGGGAAGAGCAGCGATGAAGATCGACGCGTTCTGCCACGTCATGCCGAGGGCCTACTACGAACGCTTCTTCGAGCTCGACGTCTCGCTTCACGCGGCGAACCTCCGGAAGCGTGTCTCGAACATCCCGGCGCTGGTCGACATGGATGTGCGCTTCCGGCAGATGGACGAGTTCGGTGACTACCGCCAGATCATCAACATCGCGGCGCCACCCGTCGAAGACCTCGGGTCTCCACAGGTGTCCCGGGAGATGTCGCGCATCGGAAACGAGGCGATGGCCGAACTCGTCCGCGACCATCCCGACCGGTTCGCCGGGTTCACCGCCTGCGTTCCCATGGACGATCCGGACGCCGCCGTGCGGGAGCTCGACTACGCGGTCGACGAGCTCGGCGCGCTCGGCGCCCAGATCTATACCCACGTACACGGATCTCCGATGGATGGACCGGAGTTCGACCCGTTCTACGCGCGCATGGCGCAGCACGAGAAGCTCCTTCAGGTGCACCCATGCCGGAGCTCCGCCTGGGCGGACTACCCGACCGAGCAGCGGTCCAGGTTCGAGATCTGGTGGACATTCGGGTGGGAGTACGACCTGTCGGCCTTCATGGCGCGCATGGTGTTCTCGGGGGTGCTCGAGCGCTACCCCACCCTGCGGATGCTGATCCATCACGGCGGCAGCATGGTCCCGCACTTCGCGGGCCGCGTCGGTCCCGGCTGGGATCAGCTCGGCAGCCGCACGCCCGAGGACCAGAAGGGCGACGTCGAGGGTTACCCGCTGACGAAGCGCCCTCTCGACTACTTCACGATGATGTACGCCGACACCGCGATGTTCGGCGCGGCGCACGCCCTGCGCTGCTGCATAGATTTCTACGGCGTCGACCACACGCTGTTCGCCTCCGACAGCCCGTACGACCCGGAAAAGGGGCCCGGCTATATCCGGTCCACCATCGCGAACCTCCAGGAGATCGGCCTGAGCGAGCAGGAACAGGACGCGATCTTCGCGGGCAACGTATCGAAGCTCCTGGGGCTGCGCGGATGACACGATGACCGACACCCAGGTCCTCATCGTCGGTGGCGGCCCGGTCGGCTTGACCCTGGCCATCGACCTGGGCCGACGTGGTGTCAGGTGCCTGCTGATCGACAAGCGCGCCGAGCCTGGCCACCTTCCGAAGATGGAACGCTGCAATGCCCGCACCATGGAGAACTTCCGCCGACTCGGCATCGCGGGGCAGATCCGCGACGCGGGATATCCTCGCGACCTCCCGATGGACGTCTTCGTCGTGACCTCCTTGGCCGAACCTCCGATCGCGCATCATCCCTACCCGTCGGTCACCGAGCTCGAGGCCCGTGCGGCGTCGTGCAACGACGGCACGCATCCGGCCGAGCCCTACCAGCTGATCTCGCAGTACACCCTCGAGCCGCTGCTGAAGTCGGTCGCGGAGTCGACCCCGGGCGTGAGCGTGCGTTTCGGCTGCGAGCTGCTGTCCTTCGAGCAGGACGCCGCTGGGACGCTGGCCCGCGTGCGGCACCTGGACGGATCGGTCGGGACCGTCGGGGCGCGCTACCTGGTGGGGTGTGACGGGGGCGCCAGCACGGTGCGCAAGCAGCTGGGGATCGAGCTGCGTGGGGAGTCCAACATTCTCGAGCTGCGCCAGGCGCTGTTCCGCTGCGACGACCTCTACGAGCGCATTCCGATCGGCAAGGGCCGGCACTACCACGTCGCCGATGACCGCTCGACGTTCCTGATCGTGCAGGACGACTGCCGGCACTTCACCCTGCATTCCGTGGTCGACCACGACTCCGCCATGCCGGACGTGTTCCGGAGAGTCGCGGCCATGCCGGTCGAGTTCGAGACCCTCTATGTGGGCACCTGGACCCAGCGCCTCATGCTGGCCGACGGCTATGGCCGCGGCCGCGTCTTCCTCGCGGGCGATGCGGCCCACCTCGTAGTGCCTGCTGGTGGGCTGGGCATGAACACCGGCGCGGGTGACGCGATCGATCTGGCCTGGAAGCTGGCGGGGACGCTGGCCGGATGGGGCGGGCCGGGTCTGCTGCCCTCCTACGAAGCCGAGCGGCGTCCCATCGGCGCACGTAACGTGAACGCCTCCCGCCAGGCTTCGATCGGGCGCCGCCGGTGGCGCGCCGCGTACCGGCCGAACATCGCCGACGACACCGCAGCGGGCGCGCAGACGCGTGCACATCTTGCCCGCCTGGTCGACCTGGAGCAGCGCAAGAGCAACGAGCTGGCGGGCATCGAGCTGGGCTACCGGTACGTTGACTCACCGCTGATCTGGCCGGAGCCGGGCGAGGGCCCGGATCCCGACAGCTTCGACTACCTGCCGACGAGCTGGCCGGGTGCGCGACTGCCGCACGTCTGGCTGGGGGCCGGCGAAGCCCTGCAGGATCGCATCGGGCCGGGGTACACCCTCCTTCGCCTGGCCGGCAGCCGGGCCGACTTGACCGCCCTGGAACGTGCGTTCGGGGCTTGCGGCGCTCCCTTCACCGTCCTGGACGTGGACTCGCCGCCGGCCCGCGACGTCTGCGGCTACGACCTGCTGCTGATCCGGCCCGACCTGCACGTGGCCTGGCGCGGCAACGCCGCCCCCCGCGCCCCGGACAGGCTGGCGGCCATCGCGACCGGCAACGAGCTCGCCCATGGAGGTCACTGATGGCTGGCGGCGAACACCTGGTGGCCGGCACGTCGTATGCCGAGCTCAGGGAGCTGGTCGCGCAGGCGGGGCAGGTGCTGTACCGGCTGGGCCTCGTGGACTATCTCGGGCACGCCAGCGCGCGCGTGCCGGGTAGCGAACGTGTCGTCGTCAAGCCCAAGCACTCACGGCGGGTGCGGGGCATGCACCAGCTGGGCGGCGGAGACATGATCGTGGTGGACCTGGCGGGGCAGCTGGTAGAGGGCGAGGACCCCCCTCCGGCGGAGATCTTCCTCCATACCGAGATCTACCGGGCCCGCCCGGACGTGACGGCCGTCGTCCACACCCATCAGCCCGCGGCGACGTTGATGGGGACCATCGAGGCCCCCGTCCTGCCGATCCTGCACGTGCCCTCGACCTTCGTCGCCGAGCCCGTTCCGCTCTGGCCCTGCCCGTTGCTCGTGGTCTCACCCGAGCTGGGGGCCGATCTCGCCACCGCACTCGGGAACGGCAGCTTCTGTCATCTCCAGGGGCACGGGATCGTCAGCGTCGCCGGCTCCGTCCGGGCCGCCACCGTCGGGGCGGCGATGCTCGAACAGCTCGCCGAGGCGAACCTGCGGGTGCTGCAGACCGGCCGCAGCCCGCGCGTCATCACGCCCGCGGAGATCGAGGGGCTCAGGCGTGACGCGGCGCCGGTTGAGGGGCGCTGGGCCTACTTCCGCCAGCTCGTGGCGGAGACGGCGGCCGTGACAGGCGGCTGACCGGCCGGTGGCCGGCGAGGGCGAGCGCGGCGACGCCACTCAGCTGCGGCGCCCGCGCTTCCTGCCCCCGGCCCCTTTGCCGACCGCTCCCACGCGGGAGGCCGTCCGCCATAGATGATCTCCCATGATCGAGGTGGCCTTGTCGGCGTCACCGGCCTCGACCGCGTCGACGAAGGCCACGTGCTCGTGGATGCCCTGCCCTCCCATCGGCGCATCGACGTGGGCGCGTTCCAGCGACATGAGCAGCGGCTGCCTGAGGGACTTGACGAGCAGCTCGATGGCGCCGTTGTGGGCGGCCTGGGCGACCCGGATGTGGAACTCCGCCGACAGGCTGAGCTGGTAGTCGCCGTCGTCGAGGGCGTGCTCCTGGCGCGTGCACAGGGTCCGGAGGTCCTTGATGTCCTGAGCGGTCGCACGCTCGCACACCAGCGGGACGATCCCCAGCTCGAGGACGAGCCGGGTCTCGGTGACCTCGGGCGCCGTGAGGGATGACATCGTCATCAGGTCGGTGATGCCCTCGCCGACGCGCACACTGGTGGGCGCGGTGACGAAGGCGCCGCCCCGGGCTCCGACCCGGATGTCGATGAGGCCGCTCGCCTCGAGGATCCGCAGTGCCTCCCGGACGGTCACCCGGCTGACCTGGAAACGCTCGCAGAGATCGCGTTCCGACGGCAGGCGGTCGCCGGGCCTGAGCTGGCGCTGGCGGATGAGCAGCCGGATCTGGTCGACGATGACCCCGGACATCCGGCCCTGGCTGACGGGCCTGAAGAGCTCGTCAGGGGCGGTTGTCCCCTCCCAGGGCCGGTTGCGGCCCACGGATTCGGCCATGGCCCAATGGTAAGGCCCACCGCCCCGCCACGATGCGGGAAGGCCCATCGACCGGCACATGATGGTCTATACGTATGATAGCTATGGTCTAACCAATACCCTATTATCCCTCTAAGTCCGTCTGGCGCGTGGGAACATGACGTGCCGGCCACGGTGCCGCCGTACGACACCGTACGTACGGCGTACGTACGGTGTCGTAGGTCAACGCTCCGGGCCCGCGCGGGTGGGTGGCTGCTCCGCCGCCGGGCTCGGACCACCCCTCCGCAGCCCCGGCAGCGCGACACCCGCCGCGACCAGGGCGCTGGCGCCCGCGACCAGGAACCCGGCCCGGGCGTCCCACGTCTCGCAGATCCAGCCGAGCAGCGGCCCCCCGACCGGCGTCGTGCCGAGGAAGACCAGCCCGTGCAGGGCCAGCACCCGGCCGTGCATCGCCCGTTCGGCGTTGAGCTGGAGCAGCGTGCGCGCGACCGTGTTGAAGCTGAGGTTCGCGATCCCCACCCCCGCGACCATCAGGTAGGCGAGCTGCAGGCTCGGAGCCATGGCCATGGCGAGGTTCATGACGCCGAATCCGGCCGCGGCCACCCCCAGCGCCTGCGGCGGGACGCTCAACCGGGCCGCGCTCCCCAGCGCCCCCAGGATCGCGCCCAGACCGAGCATGGCGGTGAGGTAGCCGTAGGCCTGGGCGCCCCCGTGGAAGGTGTCCTTGGCCATCATCGGGAGGACGACCCGGAAGTTCTGGCCGAGCAGGGCGATGACGAACACCAGCAGCATGGCTGCGCGCAGTTCCGGGCGCGACCACACGTAGCGCAGCCCCTCGCGGATCTGGCCCCTGGCCCGTGTGGGGGGCTCGTGAGCCGGCTGCATCGTCGCTTGGTCCATCCGGAGCAGGCTCGTGATCAGCGCGAGATACGAGACGGCGTTGATCACGAAGACGGGCGCCACCCCGACCGAGGCGATGATCAGGCCCGCGATCGCGGGGCCCACCAGGCGCCCGGTGTTGTGCGCCGTGGAGTTCAGTGCCTGCGCGTTGACGTAGTCCGAAGGGCCGACGAGATTCGCGACGAACGCGTGCCGGGCGGGGTTGTCCACGACCGTGGTGAACCCGAGCAGGAGCGCGAGTACGTAGACCATCCACAGCCGCACGGCTCCGGTCGCGGTCAGCGCCGCGAGGGCGAGGGCGAGGCAGAGCTGCGCGCTCTGGGAGAAGAGCAGGAGGCGGCGCCTGTCGACCCGGTCGGCGAGCAGGCCGCCCCATGCGCCGAACAGCAGCACCGGTCCGAACTGCATGGCGGTGGAGATCCCGAGCGCGATCGCGTCGTCGGTCAGCTGGAGTACCAGCCAGTCCTGGCCGACGCGCTGCATCCAGGTGCCCGTGACGGAGAGCGCGTGGCCGAGAAAGTAGCTGCGGTAGTTGTGGTCGCGCAGCGAACGGAAGGTACGGCGCAGCACCTACCGCCTCCTCCGCCCGTTCGGGACACGCGGCGCTCAGCCGCGGGCGGCGCTGCCGCGACCACGCCTGTTCCGTCGCTGCGCCGGACGCCGGTGGTCAGGGGTTGACCCTCCACCGCTGTCACGCCAGAATGAGCAACGGTTAGTCCATCATACCAAGCATAAGGGTCGGGGACATGAGCCGAAGGCGCGCGGGCGAGGGTGCTCGAGTCTGGTTGCGCGAGTCAGGCGATGCACCTGGAAGGAGGAGGCGGCGATGCGCATGGGCAATGAACCCTGGGTCCTCGCGGTCGAGAAGAAATTGGGCAGCTCCGA
>JBOHCZ010000294.1:0-10411 GCA_050699195.1 Streptomycetales bacterium | reverse complement strand
GCCTCGAACTTCGCCCGCAACGACGTCACCACGCCCACCTCGACAGCCACTACACCATCATGACGGACGGAATCTCATATGAAGCGGTTATTTATCGGCGCGCCCTTACTAACGGCCTGCTGACGTCGGGAACGCGAAAGACTGCCCCCGGCCCTACGAGAGGCGGGGGCGGTCTTGTGCTGGGTGCGCAGGTCTGGTCAGGCGTCTTCGGCGCCTGTACCCGGAGGGTGTGCTTCGCCATGTACCCGGCGGCGAAGGTCACCAGGTAGGGCACCACGACCGCGACGAGGGCGGCCACGGGCTCGGGCACGTCGGTGGTGAACACCAGCTCGGAGACGCTCGGCGCCGGCGGAGCGCGGGCCGACCTTGAGCTTGCCCTCGGGGGAGACCATGCGACCGAGCCTCCACCGGCCCCCACCATGGGAGGCTGAGCGGGTGCCGCCCCACGGTTCCCTCGGTGGTGAGTGCTCCCCGTGGAGCACGACCGACACATCGGTCGACGTGCCGCCCCCGTCGAGGGTGATGACGCGGTCGTGGCCCGCGGCCGGGTCACCAACGTGGCGCCGAGTGCGCCCGCCGCCGGGCCGGAGGGCACCGTGCTGATCGGCTTGTCGACGACGGTGCCGGCGGCGAGCATTCCGCCGTTGGACGTCATCACGGAAACACCGCCCGGCGGGACTTTTCGGCCAGCCGCCCGCTGATCTGGGCCAGGTAGCGCGAGACCCGCCGCGTCGACGAGTGTCGTTACCGACCGTTCGTACTCGCGGTACTCCCGCAGTACCTCGGCGCTGATCGACACGCTCGCCTCGGGGACTTCAGCACGCAGGATGTCGCGCATCCGAAGCTCGTGCGCGGGGTCGGCGTAGGCGTGCAGGAAGCACACGCCGAGCATGGTGACGCCTTCCGCGCGGAACCAGCGCGCCACCGCGGCGGCGGCCTCCTCGTCGAACGGCCGGATCTCGTGGCCGCGGAAGTCCGGCCGCCCGCCGACGGTCCTCACCAAGTGCGCGGGGACGATGCGCGGCGGCTTCACCCAGAAGTAGGAGTTGCCGTAGCCCTCGGGCACGCTCTGGCGGGCGATCTCGAGAACGTGCTCGTACCCCTCCGTCGTGATGAACCCCAGCGCGCCGAGGTCGTCCTCGATGAGCTGGTTCGTCGCCACGGTCGTCCCATGCACCACGGCGCCCACCGGTGAGCCCGGGCCGCGCAGCGCGGACAGCGTTCGGTCCAGCGCCGCCATGAACCCTCGGCCGGATCGCGCGGCGTGGACGGGATCTTGGTCGTGAACAGTTCGCCGGTCCGCTCGTCGAGGGCGACAACATCGGTGAAGGTACCGCCGGTGTCGAGGCCGATGCGCAGGGCCATGGCCTCCATGTCTAGCGCCCGGACGCAGGCCGGGAACCGTCAACTCCTGCCAACAGAGCTCCGCGCCTTTGGCCACAGGGTTGCTGCCGCGGGCCGCCCAGGGCGGTGGATATTCTCGCGCTCGGGGGGCGGACGTACCTGGAGGAGGCGTGCCGTGGCTGGGCCCGGACCTGTGGAGCCGGAGCGGCTCGGTGGCGGGCCACGGCTGGGTCCTCGCCTGGCGGGGGTGACCCTGCTCGGGCTCGCGTGGGCGGGGGTGAGCCCGGGCTTCACCGCCTTCACCTGGCCCGCCCGCGCGGCGACCGCCGGGATCATCGGGACCGTCCTCATCCTGGCCGTGCGCCACGACGCCGCGGCGCCGCGGATGTCCGGGCGGGCGTGGCTGGCACGGGCGAGGCAGCAGGTGCGCGAGCACCCGCGCCGGGCGGGCGCCGCGGCGTGGGGGCTGCTGATCGTCCTCGCCACGGCCTGGGAACTGCTGTCCTTCTTCGGCGGGCCCCGCTCCCAGCACCCCACCCTCAGCTCGATCGCCGACGACCTGCAGGCCGACCGCGGCGTGGACACGCTCATCCGGGTGCTGTGGCTGGGCTTCGGTTGGTGGCTGGTGCGCCGATGACCCCGCTGCAGACCACGCTGGCCGGCTATGCCTTCCTCGGGATCGCGATGCTCGCACTCGAGGTCGCGGGCTGGTCCCGGAGGCTGCCCGTCCCCACGCTCGGGCAGTGCCTCGCGTGGCTGATGGAGTCCCGTCCTGGCCGCTGGTTCATCCTGCTCGGCTGGGCCTGGCTGGGCTGGCACCTGTTCGTACGCTAGTCTGCGGCGCCCCGGGCGATGATCCCGCCGATGAGCGCGCCGAGCAACGCGACGCCCGCCCCGAACAGCGCGCCCTTGGCGAAGTCGCTGCGCAGTCCCCCGCCGGGTGCGGGGCGGGGCGCCTCGTAGACCTCCGTACGAGCCGCAGTGTCGGGGGCGGCGCCGGCGGGAACGTCGGCCGCGGCACCGGCAGGGACCGCGGTCGCAGGGACCGTGACTGCCTCACCGCCGGCCGCACCCGGGGCGGCGGGCAAACCAGCTCGGGCGAGCACCGCGTCGACGTTGGAGAAGAACTCCCCGGCCGTCCGCTTGGCCACGCCGGCCAGCACGCGCTGGCCCACCCCGCCGATCATGCCGCCGACCACGGCGTCGGCGTGGTAGTCGAGCCGTGTCCTCCGACCGTCGAGGTCCTCCAGCGTGACCCTGACGTTCGCGTCGACGGTTCCCGGGCTGCCCGCACCGCGGGCGCGCAGCACGAACGACCCCGGCGGGTGCTGCTCGGTGAGCTTGACGTCGCCGAGGTAGGTGCCCTTGATCGAGGCCACGCCGGCGGTCACCGTCATGCGGTACTCGTCCGGTCCGACCGTCTCGAGCTGCAGGCACCCGGGGATGGTCCGCACCAGGACCGCCGGGTCCTGCAGCGCCTCCCAGACCTGGCCTTTGGGTGCGCCCAGCGTCGCGGTGCCGTTGACCTTCATCGTGTGCTGATCTCCTCGGTGCGGCGTCGCAGGGGCTCGATCTCGCCGGCGGCGAAGCGCCGCCGCAGCTCGAAGAGGTCGCTCGGGGAAATCGGCATGCGCGTGACGCGGAACCCCTCGGCGTCCTCGATCGCGGAGGCGAGCAGCGCCATTCCGGGGATGACCCCGGCCTCACCGGCCCCTTTGACGCCGAGCGGGTTGAGGGGGGACGGCGTCTCCAGATGCCCCGTCTCGATCGTGGGGATCTCGGTGGCGTAGGGCATCAGGAAGTCCATGAACGAGGCGTTGAGCAGCTGCCCGTGCTCGTCGTAGACCATCCGCTCGTAGAGCGCGCCCGCGATGCCCTGCGCGACGCCGCCGTGGATCTGTCCCTCGACGACGACCGGGTTGATGAGCCGGCCACAGTCGTGGATGACGCAGTAGCGCAGGATCTGGATCTCCGCGGTGTCCGGGTCGGTCTCGACGATCGCGGCGTGCATCCCGCTGGCGAACGTCGACCGGGGCGGCGAGTAGTAGTCGGTGGCCTCGAGGCCGGGCTCGTCGCCGTCCGCGACGGGCGGCTTGTCGGGGTCGGCGTCGCCGGCGGCGAACTGCGTCGCCGCCCGCGCGGCCTCGTCGAAGGCGTAGCGCAGCGGGTTCGACAGCACCGCGACCGTCTTGAGCTCGATCGACGCCGCCGGGTTGCCCTTCACCCGTACCAGGCCGTCGAGGATCTCGAGGTCGCGTGGGTCGGCCTCCAGCGCCTCCCCGGCGATCCGCAGGGCCTTGGCGCGGACGGCGCGGGCCGCGAGCGCGACGGCGTTGCCGCTCAGCACCGCGGCCCGGGACGCGAAGGTCCCCACCGCGTAGCCGAACCTCCGGGTGTCGCCCGTCGTCACGTACACGTCATCGAGGGGCACACCGAGCTCGTCGGCGACGATCTGGGCGAACACCGTCTCGTGCCCCTGCCCCTGGCTGGTCAGCCCGGTCGCGACCATGACCCGCCCGCTCGGCTCGACCTGCACGTGCCCGCCCTCGTAGGGCCCCACGCCGGTGCCCTCGACGTAGCAGGCCAGCCCGATCCCGACGCGACGGCCACCGGCTCGCGCGTGCTCCCGGTAGGCCGCGAAGTCGTCCCAGCCGACGAGCGCCTTGATCCGCCGCAGCGCCTCCGGGTAGTCACCGGAGTCATAGATCAGCGGGCGGCCGTCCTGGAAGGTCATGCCGTGGTCGTATGGCATCTCGTCGGGCCCGATGAAGTTCGCGGCCCGGACCTGCGCGCGGTCGCGGCCCAGCTGGTCGGCGATCGCGTCCATGGTGCGTTCCATGGCGTACACGCCCTGCGGGCGGCCGGCGCCGCGGTACGGGGTGACGGTGACCGTGTTGGTGTAAAGGCTGGTGAACTCCACCCGGTAGGCGCCCGGCTTGTAGGGCCCGAGGAGCTGGGTCGAGGTGATGATCGGCACGATGATGCCGTACGGGGTGTAGGCGCCGTTGTCGTGCAGGATCTCGACGTCGAGGCCCAGGATGCGCCCCTCGCCGTCGAAGCCGACCCGCACGGTCTGGCGCTGCTGACGCTCGTGGGCGCTGGAGACGAAGTGCTCGCGGCGGTCCTCGGTCCACTTGACCTCACGGCCGAGCGCACGCGCCGCCCACGGGACGAGGACCTCCTCCGGCCAGGGATGCACGATCTTCACCCCGAAGCCGCCCCCGACGTCGGGGGCGATCACCTCGACCTTGGCGAGCGGCAGGTCGAACATGGCGGACAGCGCGGCCCGGACGCTCGTGGAGGTCTGGGTGGAGGTGTACACCCGCAGGGAGCCGTCGCGGGCGTCCCAGCGGGCGTACACCCCCTTGCCTTCCAGCGGCATCGAGGCGCTGCGCTCGACGTCGAGGTCGAGCTCGAGCACGTGGGGTGCCTCGCCGATCGCGGCGCGGGCATCGCCGACCTCCTGTACGAGGTGGGCGGAAACGTTGCCGGGGCAGTCGGCATGTACGAGGTCGCCGGCGCGCCGTGCCGCCTCGACGCCGACGACGGGCGGCAGGAGCTCGTAGTCGACCCGGACCCCCCCAGCCGCGTCCTCGGCGAGGTAGCGGTCCCTGGCGACGACCATGGCGACCGCCTCCCCGACGTGGTTGACCTCGTCCCTGGCCAGCGGGTACGGCGTCCTCGGGTGGGTGAGGCCGGGGTGCGGGATGAGCAGGGGCAGCGGCTCGGCGAGCCTGGCGGGGAGATCGTCGTAGGTGTAGATCGCGACGAGCCCCTCGACGTCGAGCGCGTCCGTCACGTCGATGTCGAGGATGCGGGCGTGGGCATGGGGGCTGCGGACGTACGCGACGCCGAGTGCGTCCTGGCCGAGGTCGTCGACGTAGCAGCCTTGCCCGGTGAGTAGCCGCCGGTCCTCGGTGCGCGGGATCTTGGCGCCGAACAGCTTCATTGTCACCGGCGGGCCTGCTCTTCTCCGGTGTCTGCCGACGGCTTGGGCCTGTTATCCTGCCGCAGCTCGGCCGCCCGCAGCACCGCGCACACGATGTTCTGGTAGCCCGTGCACCGGCAGAGGTTGCCTGAGATCGCCTCGACCGCCTCGCCCTCACTCGGATCGGGGTTCTCGTCCAGGAACGCCGTCACCGTCGTCAGGAACCCGGGCGTACAGAAGCCGCACTGCAGGCCGTGGCAGTCGCGGAAGGCCTGCTGCACGGGGCCGAGCTCACCCCCGGGTCCGGCGAGGCCCTCGACGGTGGTGATTGCGTGTCCCGTCGCGCCCACCGCGAACATCAGGCACGAGCGCACCGGTTGCCCGTCCAGGAGCACCGTGCAGCAGCCACAGACCCCGTGCTCACACCCCACGTGCGTGCCGGTGAGACCGAGGTCGTGGCGCAGGCAGTCGGAGAGCAGCCGGCGGGCAACCACATGGGCCGTGCGGGCCTCGCCGTTCACGGACAGCGTGATGTCGTAGGTCTGCTCGGTCACACGCTCATCTTTCGGTGCCGGCGATCCGGGCCTCCTCGGCGGCGTCGCCGAGCGCCCGCGAGGTGAGCACAGCGGCGAGGTGGCGACGGTAGGCGGCGGTCGCATGGATGTCCGGGTCCGGGTCGACGCGGTCGCGGGCCAGCCGCCCGGCAGCCTCCCAGTCGGCGGTCGCCGGGGTCGCGCCCACGACGGCGTCGCTGAGGTCGAGGAGCAGCGGCACGGGCGCCACCGAGATGTAGGCCGCGCGGGCCCGGGTCACCCGCAGGTCGTCGTCGAGGGTCACGGCGGCGGCCACGCCGCACAGCGCGTAGTCGCCGTGACGGCGGGCCACCTCCAGAAACGCCGTCCCGGTGCGCCCCGAGGGCCTCGGGAAGTGCGCGTGCACCGCGATCTCGCCCGCCCCGATGCACGACTCAAGCGGTCCGACGAAAAAGCTTGTGGCGTCGACGGTCCGGGTACCGCCGCTGCTGGCCAGCTCGACGGAGCCGCCCAGCAGCGCGAGCACCGCGGTCATCTCGCCCGCCGGGTCCGCGTGGGCGATGCTCCCGACCGTGGTGCCGCGGTTGCGCACCACGGGGTGGGCGACCAGCCGGAGCGCCTGCCGCAGCAACGGGACCTCGCGACATGCGGACGCGTCGCGCTCGACCTGGGCGTGCCGGGCGGTCGCGCCGACCCGCACCCCCCGACCATCGACCCGCACGTAGCCCAGCTCGGCGACCCGGTTGATGTCGACGAGGTGGCCGGGCGCGGCGAGCCGCATGTTCAGCAGTGGAACCAGGCTCTGGCCTCCGGCGAGCACCTTCCCGTCCGGCCCGACCTCACCGAGCACTTCGAGCGCCTCGGCGAGGGTGGTGGGCGCGTGGTAGGCGAACGGCGGTGGCTTCACCAGGCGTTTCCCCCTCTCAGCGGTTGCCGGCCGGCTCCGGCGGCGCCCCCTTCGCCGCCTTCGGCGGGCGGGAACCAGATCCCTCGCCGCCGCCCGCGCGCAGGTGCGCGGGGGCGAGCGCGCGCAGCACGTGGTAACCCGCGAGCACGACCACCGTACCCAGCGCGATGCCCTCGAGGGTGAAGTCGTCGGTGATCGGCTGCCTGACCGGCCCGATGGCCAGGATGAGCCCCGCCGACACCGGGACGAGGTTGAGCGGGTCGGCGAAGTCGACACGGTTCTCGATCCAGATCTTCGCGCCGAGCAGCCCGATCATGCCGTAGAGGATCACCGTGATCCCGCCGAGCACGCCTCCGGGCGTCGCCGCGATCAGCGCGCCGAACTTCGGGCACAGGCCGAACAGGATCGCCACGATCGCGGCGATGTAGTAGGCCGCGGTGGAATAGACCCGTGTGGCGGCCATCACGCCGATGTTCTCGGCGTAGGTCGTCGTCGGCGAGCCGCCGAACGACGTGGAGACGGCGGTGCCCACGCCGTCGGCGAAGACCGCCCGGCCGATCACCGGGTCTAGGTCGGTACGGGTCATCTCGGCGACGGCCTTGACGTGCCCGGTGTTCTCGGCGATCAGCGCGATGACCGCGGGCAGCACGAGAATCACCGCCGAGGTCTTGAAGTCCGGGCTATGGAAAGCAGGCAGCCCGATCCAGGTGGCGTCCCCGACGGCAGACAGGTCGATCCGGTCGTGCGGCTGGACCTTCCCGGTCGCGGGGACCAGGGAGGTGATCGGCCCGGCCGCCAGGTCGAGCAGCCACGACAGCAGGTAGCCGAAGACCAGGCCGAGCAGGATCGCGATGCGGCTCCAGAAGCCGCGCAGCAGCACGATCATGAGAAAGACGGCGGTCATGGTCAGCAGCGTGACCCACGGGTCCTGCGGCCAGTAGACGTCGGCGACCACGAAGGCCAGCCCGAAGCCGATGAGCATCACGACGGCGCCGGTGATGACCGGCGGGAAGATCCGGTGCATCACATCGACGCCGAGGAAGTGGATCGCGATGCCCGCCGCGGCGAGCACCAGGCCGGCGACGAGGATGGCCCCTGTCACGCTGGCGTCGTCACCGCCGGCCGCCCGGATCGCGAACACCCCGCCGACGAACGATGCGCTGGTGCCCAGGTAGCTGGGCACCTTGCCCTGCACGATCAGCAGGAACAGGATCGTCGCGACACCCGACATCATGATGGCGACGTTCGGGTCGAGCCCCATGACCAGGGGGAACACGAACGTCGCCCCGAACATGGCGATCACATGCTGCGCGCCGAGCCCGGCCATCCGGCCCCAGGAGAGCCGCTCGTCAGCGCGCACGACCTCGCCGGGCGGCGGCGTGCTGCCGTCACCGTGGAGCTTCCAACCAAATCCGAGCGACATGCCCCTCCTCAGGACTGAACAAGTCGAGGTCTGTACGAAGACCAGCAAGTGTCACGGGTGTGAGCGCTCACCCGGCCAGCCAGATTGTCGGAAACTATGGCCTCTGTGAAGGGGGGGCACCGTCGAGTTCTGCCAGAAGATCGGCCGAACAGTTGGCGAACTGCACAGCGACCCGCACGACCACCGCGCGTGCGGGTCAGAGCCCGCGCAGCTCCAGAACCCGCAGCGCGAGGGTGATGTTCAGCCGCAGGTTCGCGTCGGCCGTGAACGGCCCGAGCATCCGCTCGAGCTTGCCGATGCGGTAGCGCAGCGTGTTGTAGTGGAAGTGCAGCAGCCTGGCGCTCTCTGCGACGTTGACGTTGGTCTGCAGCAGCACGCGCAGGGTCCTTCGCAGGTCGGCGGCCTCGGGATCGTCGGGCACCGCGAGCCCGCCGAGCGTCTCCTCCACGAAGCTCTGCAGCTCGCCGGTGTCGGGCACCAGGCTGAGCAGGCGGAAGACGCCGAGCCCTTCGAAGTCCGCGACCGCCCCAGGTCCCTGCATCTGCCGGCCCACGGCGACGGCACGGCGGGCCTGCTCGTAGGCCCCGGGGATGGACTCGGGCCTACCGCCGACCCGGCTCACGCCGGTCGAGAAAGGCCGCGGCGCCCAACCCGAGCCGGTGGAGACCTGAGCCACGATGTCCCGGACCAGCCTTCCGACACCGCCCCCGCGGGGCACCCCCAGGATCGCCACCACCTCCCGGCTGAACCCCACGACGGCCGCACCGCTGTCGCGCGCCCGGACGGCCGAGTGCCACGCCGCGGCGAAGCGTTCCTGGAGCGGCCGCTCCCCGGCCTGCCCGGCGGTCCGCTCCTGCGGGTCGAGCTCGGCCACGACCACGACCACCGGGCGGTCGATGTCCCAGCCCAGGGAGGCGCTGTGCGATATCGCCCGGTCCGGCCCACCGGCCCGACCGCTGATGAGGTCGTGGAGGAAGTCGGCCTGGTACTTGCTCTCCACGGCCGTCACGGCGAGCTGCTTCGTGATGACGAGCGCGGCGACCGTGGCCGCACGTTCGAGGGTGTGGACGTCCATCTCGCCGAGCCGGCGGTCCCGGGAGAAGGCGATGATGCGGCCGTGGTCGAACGAGCCGGCGATGATGGGGACGAGCGCGTGCCACCCGGCGAGCCCTCGGTGGGTGGCCACGCCGTACTCCTCCACGCGGATCCTGAGCTTGCCCGCGCGGTCGAAGCACGGGGCGGAGCGCGCCGCCGCGAGATCGCGGCCTGATCCGCTCCTGGCGAGCACCTCACCCTCGGTTCCGGTCGCGAACACCGCGCCGCCGAGCAGCTCCACGAGGTTGTCGCAGACCTCCTGCAGACCGCCGCCGGCAAGCACGATCTCCAGCAAGACACGGTGGACCTCCTCCGAACGGGCGAGGATGGTCGTCTTGCGGTTGAGGATGTCGGTGAGAACCTGATTGAGGATGTCGTCGAAGCCGACCCCGTCCGGGAGCTGGATGATCGGGAAGCCGAGCCGGTCGGCCTGTACGAGCATCTCGGGCGGCAGCTCGTCGATGTAGCGGTGCAGCTTGATCGCGAGCGCCGCGAGGCCGCGGGCGTCCAGCTCCCGTACCAGGCCGGCGAGCGCGTGCGGGGTGTCGCGGAGCGGGTACCCGGTGGTGAGCAGCAGCTCGTCGGACTTGACCCAGGGCAGGATGTCGGGCACCTCCATGACGTTGAGGCGCGTGACGACCCGGTCGAGCCCCGAGCGGCCCGCGAGCACGCGCGCGCCGGTGAACGTCGAGACGCCGAGCACCTCGCCGACCCGGAGACCATGGGTGAGCGTGCCGGTCCGCAAAGCTCGAACCCGACGGTCTGGCAACTCCGGTGAAGTTGCCTCAGGATCATTGGCAACTTTCTCCATGGGGGGGACCTTAGCGCCGTCGTTAGCGTCCAGTGTCGTCGGCGCCGAGGCACCGGCAAGCCGGAGGCGTTCGATCGGAGGTGTATCGCTGTGCCGCTTGCCCTGGGGCGGGCGCCGCAACATCTGTCGCGTCCGCGCGAGCGGCGACTCAGGATGCCTGGGGCGGCCGCGTCGGGCGTGATGGCGGTGCTCGCCGGGCCCACCCGGGAGGCGCGCCTGCTCGGGGCGTTTCCGTCGGCGGTCTACCTCGAGCTGCCGGCCCTGCGGGACGGCGCGGAACGGCCCGTGACGCCGCCCGTGATCGCGCTCCTGACCCCCGACGCGGTCCGGCTGCCCAAAGCCGTCGTGATCGCCCCCACCACCGCCGAGG
>JBOHCZ010000293.1:0-3058 GCA_050699195.1 Streptomycetales bacterium | reverse complement strand
GCCTCGGTCGCCCGGACCAGGGGCGTCTCGAGCCCGGCGGCCGAGCCGACATCGCCGTGTGGCCGGGCGACGATCTCGCCGACATGCCCGACCCCGTGGACGCCCTGGTGCTCGGCCCGGACCGGCGGGTACGACACCTCCTCGTCGGGGGCGAGTTCGTGGTGCGCGACGCCGTGCTCGCCGGGATCGACCTGCACGCCGCCCGGGTCGCCCTGGCCGGCCGGGCCCGCCGTCTATGGCGGTGACGCGGCCGGCGCTCAGCGCTCGCGCACGACGACCGTGACGCGCTGGGCCGTGTTGTTGGCCATACCCTGCCGGTTCCACGGCTGGTCGACCGGCTGCGCCGCCCCGGTGACGTCGTGGGCCAGGGCCCGCAGCTGGTAGCGCGCGGGGGCATCGGCATGCCACCGGTAGGTCCAGCTCCGCCACGCCCACCGCCCCGGCGCGGGGCCGAGCTCGGCATCCGCCCACGTCCGACCGTCGTCGGTGCTCACCTCGACGCGGGTCACCGGAGGGTTCCCCGACCAGGCGCGGCCCGAGAGCAGGTGTTCGCCGGGATCGACGAACCGGGTGCGGGACATGAAGTCGGGGAACCCCGGGGGCGTCACGAGTGCCCGCGGGCGCATCCGGGTCACCGGGTCGCCGGTCTCCTCCGGGCGCTGCTTGAGCCGGTACGCCGTCAGCTGCTGGAAACCCTCGTAGGGGGCCTCGAGCAGCGTGATCTCGTGGAGCCACTTGACCTGCGCCATCCCGTACCAGCCGGGCACGACCAGCCGGAGCGGGAAGCCGTGCTGCGGCGGGAGCGGTGCGCCGTTCATCTCGTAGGCCAGCAGGACCTCGTCGCGCATCGCCTCCTGGAGCGACATGCTGCGCGCGTAGTCCTGTTCCTCGCCACGCTCGATGCCGTGGTCGGCGCCGGTGAACAGCACCTCGACCGCGTGGTCGTCCGGTCGCGCCTCCCTGAGCAGCCCGGCCAGCGGCGTGCCGGTCCAGACCGCGGTCCCCACCGCCTCGTCGACCCAGGGCTGGCTGACCGGCCGTGGGGCGAGCCGCGCCCGGCCGTTGCCCGCGCACTCGAAGGTCACGGTCAGGCTCACGCGCGGACGGGCCCGCAGCGCCTCCAGATCGAGCGACAGCGGCCGCGCCACCCGCCCCCCGACGGCCAGTCGCCAGCCCACCGGCTCGACGTAGGGGATGTCGTAGTGCACCAGGAGGTAGTGCAGGCCCACAGGGGTGATGTCGTGCCGCAGCGCCTCGAGCGGCATGCCGTGGTTGCGGGTCGCCAGCAGCAACTCCTCGTAGGAGATCGCCTCGCCCGGCTCGGCCACGCGCGCAGGCTCGCTGACTGGGCGGGTGTCGGAGGTCATCTGCCTTCCCCTCTGCCGGTCGTCGGTGCGGGGGTCGCTACCCACAGCCTGCCCGATCCCGCGTCCCGGCGTCAGCCGCCGCGAGCCACAGCCGCCCGACGCGCCGGGCGAGCGCATCCGCAGCGGTGTCGGCGACGGGCACTAGCCTTCCGGCTCTGTGAGTACCTTCCCCGCGCCGCAGCTGCCGCCCGCCTATCCCGCACGAGCCCCGTGGGGCACCGCAGACAAGCTCCGCGCCTGGCAGCACGAGGCGCTCGAGGCCTACCGCAGCGCCCAGCCGCGCGACTTCCTCGCCGTCGCCACGCCCGGGGCCGGCAAGACGACGTTCGCCCTGCGGGTGGCCGCGGACCTGCTGCGGCACCGCGTGATTCGGGGCCTCACGGTGGTGGCACCGACCGAGCACCTCAAGCGGCAGTGGGCGGACGCCGCGCACAAGGCCGGCGTCAGCATCGACCCGGACTTCCGCAACTCCGCGGGCGTCACCTCAGCCGACTTCGCCGGCATCGCGGTCACCTACGCCGGCGTCGCGGCCCGACCCGCGCTCCACAGGGCGCGTACCCAGAGCCGGCCCACTCTCGTGATCCTGGACGAGATCCACCATGCGGGCGATGCGCTCTCCTGGGGCGAGGCGGTCCAGGAGGCCTTCGAGCCCGCGACGCGGCGGCTCGCCCTCACCGGCACCCCGTTCCGGTCGGATACCAACCCCATCCCCTTCGTGACCTACTTGCGCGACGGGTCCGGTGCGCTGCGCAGCGCCGCGGACTACTCCTACGGCTACGGGCACGCCCTGCGCGACGGTGTCGTGCGCCCGGTGATCTTCCTGTCCTACTCCGGGCGGATGCGGTGGCGGACCAGGGTCGGTGAGGAGGTCAGCGCGACACTGGGCGCTCCGATGAGCCAGGACGCGCTCGCCCAGGCCTGGCGGACCGCCCTGGACCCCGCGGGGGAGTGGGTCCCGCAGGTGCTCGCCGCGGCCCACCGCCGGCTGACCGGTGTCCGCAGGTCGGTGCCCGACGCCGCGGGGCTGGTCATCGCCAGCGACCAGGCCGCGGCCCGCGCGTACGCCCGGCTGCTGCACCAGGTGAGCGGCGAACGGCCGACGGTCGTGGTCTCGGACGAGCCGGACGCGAGCCTGCGGATCGAGCGCTTCGCCGGGTCGGACCAGCGCTGGATGGTGGCCGTACGGATGGTCTCCGAGGGGGTCGACGTGCCGCGGCTCGCCGTCGGCGTCTACGCCACGAGCGCGAGCACCCCGCTGTTCTTCGCCCAGGCGGTGGGGCGCTTCGTCCGCGCACGCCGGCGCGGGGAGACCGCGTCGCTGTTCCTGCCCTCGATTCCCGCACTGCTCGAGCACGCCGCCGAGCTGGAGGCCGAGCGTGATCACGTGCTGGAGCGCCCGAGCGGCGGGGACGAGCTGCTGGACGGCTTGGATGCCGGCGTCGTCGACTCGCCGCCGTCCGCACAGGAGGGGCCCGGCGAGCAGCCCCCGCTCGCCTTCCAGGCGCTGGAGTCCGAGGCTGCCTTCGACCGGGTGCTCTACGACGGGGGCGAGTTCGGCACCACGGCGGCGGTCGGCAGCCCGGAGGAGGAGGACTATCTCGGCCTGCCTGGGCTGCTCGAACCCCACCAGGTCGCGGCGCTGCTGCGCAGGCGGCAGGCCGGGCAGCGGGCGGCCGAGCGTCGCCGGGCAC
>JBOHCZ010000292.1:0-5484 GCA_050699195.1 Streptomycetales bacterium | reverse complement strand
ACGAGCCGCCCCACGCCGGCGCGCTCCGCGTGCTCCCCCGCCTGCCCACCCGTCAGGTGCAGGCCGGGGGCGACGTCCCAGCCCTCCTCGAACGACGCCTCGCACAGCAGCAGGTCGGCCCCGTGAGCCAGCCGGACGAGGGCGTCGCTGTGCCCGGTGTCGCCGGAGTACACCACGGCCCGGCCACCGTGCTCGAGCCGCGTCGCGAACGTCTCGACGGGGTGGTTCACGCGGTCGAGCCGTACGGCCAGCGGCCCGAGATCGAAGCTGCCGGGACCGAGCGTCCGGAACTCGAACACCTCGGTGACGCCGCCCTCGGGCGGGGACTGGTAGGCGCGGGCGAGCCGGTCAGCGGTGCCCCCCGGCCCGTACACCGGCAGCCGCGGCGGGATCCCCCCGGGGTGGTACTTGCGGGCGACGTAGTACGAGCACAGGTCCAGGCAGTGGTCGGCGTGCAGGTGGCTGAGCAGCACGACGTCCACGTCGAAGAGCCCGACGTGGCGCTGGAGCGCGCCCAGTGCCCCGTTGCCGAGGTCCAGCAGCACCCGGAAGCCCTCCGCCTCCACGAGGTAGCAGGAGGCGGCGCTCTCCGCGGACGGGAAGCTGCCCGAGCAGCCGACGACCGTGAGCTTCACACCTGCTCCTCAACCAGGGCGATCTCCGGACCGAGGAAACGCCTGCCAAGCTCGGTGAACGCGGTCGCGTCCCCGGTCGCGATGAACCGGTGACGCGGCATGGCGAGCGAGGCGTCACGCTGCAGCCCGCCTGCGGCCAGCACCCGGTAGACGTCCTTGGCGGTCTCCTCAGCGCTGGACACCAGCGTGACGCCGTCGCCCATCACGTACGAGATCACGCCGGTGAGCAGCGGGTAGTGCGTGCAGCCGAGGACGAGGGTGTCGACACCGGCCGCGACGAGCGGGTCGAGGTAGTCGTGGGCCGCGTCGAGCAGCTCCTCGTTCATCGTGACGCCCTGCTCGACGAACTCCACGAACCGGGGGCAGGCCCGGGTGGTGAGGAACAGGTGGGGGGCGGCGGCGAAGGCATCCTCGTAGGCCCCCGAGGCGAGCGTCGCGCGTGTGCAGATCACGCCGACCTGGCCGTTCCGGGTGGCGGCGACCGCCCTGCGGGTGGCGGGGAAGATCACCTCGACGACCGGCAGCGGGTAGCGCTCCCGCGCATCGCGCAGCACCGCGGCGCTCGCGCTGTTGCACGCGATGACGAGCATCTTGACGCCGAGCTCGACCAGGTGGTCGAGGCACTCGAGAGCGTACTTGCGCACGTCGGCGATGCTGCGTGGGCCGTACGGCGTACGTGCGGTGTCGCCCAGGTAGAGCACGGGCTCGTGCGGAAGCTGGTCGAGCACGGCCCGCGCGACGGTGAGCCCACCGACGCCGCTGTCGAAGATGCCGATCGGCGCGTCTGCCACGAGACGCCAGCCTAAGGCGTGCCCGGCGGGATCCCGCGCGAGACTCCGACTAAGCCCAGAGCTGGCCTTCCAGGGCCGCCTCCGCCTCCTCGAGGGTGCCGCCGTAGGCCCCGGTGGACAGGTACTTCCAACCTCCGTCGGCCACCACGAACACGATGTCGCAGCGCTGGCCGGCACCCAGGCACTTGCCCGCCACGCCCAGCGCGGCGTGCATCGCGGCCCCTGTGGAGATGCCGGCGAAGATCCCCTCCTGCTCGAGCAGCTCGCGGGTGCGCCGCACCGCGTCGCGGGGTCCCACGGACAGCCGCGTGGTCAGCACGGTCTCGTCGTAGAGCTCGGGCACGAACCCCTCGTCGAGGTTGCGCAGCCCGTACACCAGCTCGCCGTAGCGCGGCTCGGCGGCGACGACCTGCACGCCGGGGACCTTCTCGCGCAGGTAGCGACCTACCCCCATGAGCGTCCCAGTCGTGCCGAGCCCGGCGACGAAGTGCGTGATCGTGGGCAGGTCGGCCAGGATCTCGGGACCGGTGGTCTGGTAGTGGACGGCGGTGTTCGCGGGGTTGCCGTACTGGTAGAGCATCACCCAGTCGGGCTGCTCCTCCGCCAGGTGCTTGGCGACCCGTACGGCCTCGTTCGAACCGCCGGCGGCCGGCGAGAACACGATCTCGGCGCCCCACATCTCGAGCAGCTGCCGACGCTCGGCCGACGTGTTCTCCGGCATCACGCAGACCAGCCGGTAGCCCTTCAGCCGGGCGGCCATGGCCATCGAGATCCCGGTGTTCCCGGACGTCGGCTCGAGCAGCGTGGCGCCGGGAGCGAGTCGCCCGTCCCGTTCGGCGGCCTCGATCATGGCGAGCGCGGGGCGGTCCTTGACCGAGCCGGTGGGGTTACGGTCCTCCAGCTTCGCCCACAGGCGGACGCCGGGGGACGGCGAGAGCCGGGGAAGGCCGACGAGCGGTGTACGGCCAACCGAGTCGAGCAGCGAGTCGTAGCGCATCGGACACGTCAGCGGCGTTGGCGGGCGGGGGCGCCGCCCGCCACGGCGGGCAGCACGGTCACAGCGTCACCCTCGCTCAGCGGGGCTCCAAGCCCGCCCAGGAAACGGACATCCTCGTCGTTCACATAGACGTTGACGAACCGCCGCAGGCCGCCGTTCTCGACGAGCCGCCCGCGCAGACCGGGATGGCGGGCGTCGAGGTCGTCGAACAGCTCGTCGAGCGTGGACCCGCTGCCCGCGACGCTCTTGGCGCCGTCGGTATAGGGGCGAAGGATCGTCGGGATACGGACCTCGATGGCCATGCGGAGCGCTCCAGCTTCGTGCTTCGTACGTCGGATCTTCCCCCAGGTCCCAACCTGACTCAGGGCAGCCTCATTCCTGAACGTCACCGGAGAGATCGTAGGCGGGCACCACGTGCACCCTCTCCTCGATGACCTCGCCCTCCATGATGCGGAACGAGCGGAACTCCACGGAGTCGGTCTCGCGGGTCGAGACGAGCACGTAGTGCGCCTCGGGCTCGGAGGCCAGCGAGACGTCCGTACGCGAAGGGTACGCCTCGGTCCCGGTGTGGGAGTGGTAGATGATCACCGGGTCCTCGTCCCGCTCATCCATCCGCCGCCACACCGCGAACTGCTCCATCGAGTCGAAGCGGTAGAAGGTCGGCGAGCGCTCGGCGTTCAGCATCGGGATGAACCGCTCCGGCCGGTCGGAGCCCACCGTGCCGGCCACGACACCGCACGCCTCGTCGGGGTGGTCGCGCCGGGCGTGCGCGACGATCGCGTCGTAGGTCGCCTGATCGATGGTCAGCATGACGACAAGGCTACGGCCCGCCTACCCCAGCGCCCGGACCAGCGTCTCCTGCAGCCACCCGAGCCAGGCGTAGATCCCATACCCAGAACGGCGGGGGTCCAGCCGGGACATCCCGTCCAGATCCGCCTCGTAGTCCTCGCCGATGTCGAGCCGGGTGCCCAGGGAGAGCCTGATGTCGTTGAGAGCGCCGAGCCAGGCGTACGCCTCCGCCTCGTCGAGCGTGACCTTGGACCCCGAACGCTCGAGCGTCGCGAGTGCGGTGGTCGCCGCGCTGCGCTTGGCCTCGCGCAGGTCGCCCTCGGTGAGGCGGCGGAACTCCGCGGCGGCCTCCTCGTCACCGCTGTATGCGTCGGGAAGCAGCCGGGAGAGCACCGGGTCGGTGGGCCGGTCCGTCGCGCCCCCGATGCCCAGGGCGCGTTCGAGGGCGTCCCCGCCGCCCGGCTCGCTCTCGCCGAGGATCTCCAGCGTCTGCTCGAGCAAGCTGCGCAGCAGCGCGGCCTCCGGCGCGTGGAAGGCCACGCTCACGGCACCGTGCCGGTTTCGGCGGAATCGGGCGACCATGTCGCTGTCAGTCCTGGTGCTGGAGGGTCGCCCACAGGCCGTAGCGGTGCATCGCCTGCACGTCGCGTTCCATCTCCTCGCGGTTGCCGGAAGACACCACGGCCTTCCCCTTGTTGTGGACAGCGAGCATGAGTTTGGTGGCCTTCGGGCGGCTGTAGCCGAAGTAGGCCTGGAAGACGTAGGTCACGTAGGACATGAGATTGATCGGATCGTTCCACACGATCGTGATCCACGGCCGGCCGAGCCGTGTCTCCTCCTCCGCCTCCGGCCGCTCGACCTCGACGGGAGCCACGCTCATGGTCGGAAAGGGCCTCCTCACCACAAGACTGGGGGGTTTGCATGCTGCCCGGTTCCATGCTGCCCGGGTTGCATTCCGCGCGGTTGTCTTCTGAGCGGGTTGTCTTCTGCGCGGTCTCCATGCTGCCACCCCCCGGCGACGGCTCTCTAGGCTGATCACGTGGACTCGGAAGGAAAGGCCGGAGTGACCGCCGGGGGGTACCCCGGAGCCAGCAGCGGAGTCGGCGCCGGAGCCAGCAGCGGAGTCGGCGCTGGAGTCGGCGCCGCGTCGAGCACGAGCACCGCCCTGCTGACCGACCACTACGAGCTGACCATGCTCGAGGCGGCGCTGCGCAGCGGGGTCGCCCGACGCCGGGCGGTGTTCGAGGTGTTCGCCCGCGGGCTGCCCGAAGGGCGACGCTACGGCGTGCTCGCAGGCACCGGGCGGCTGCTGGATGCGATCGAGGCGTTCCGGTTCACCGCCGAGCAGCTGGGCTACCTCGAGCGCGCGGGCGTGGTCGACGGGCCCACGCTGGAGTGGCTCGCCGCGTACCGGTTCACCGGCGACGTCTGGGGGTACGGCGAGGGCGAGTGCTACCTTCCCGGCTCGCCGCTGCTCGTCGTCGAGTCGACGTTCGCCGAGGCGGTACTGCTGGAGACGCTCGTGCTGTCCATCCTCAACCACGACTCGGCCATCGCCGCCGCCGCGTCCCGCATGATCGCCGCGGCGGGCGACCGCCCGTGCATCGAGATGGGGTCGCGGCGCACGCACGAGGAGAGCGCCGTCGCGGCGGCGCGTGCCGCCTACCTCGCGGGCTTCGCCTCGACGTCGAACCTGGAGGCGGGGCGGCGCTACGGGCTGCGTACGACGGGCACCAGCGCGCACGCGTTCACGCTGGTGCACGACACCGAGCAGGAGGCGTTCCGCGCCCAGGTGGAGGCGCTCGGCTCGGGCACGACGCTGCTGGTGGACACCTTCGACGTGCGGGAGGCGGTGGCGGCGGGTGTCGAGCTGGCCGGCCCCGAGCTGGGTGCGGTGCGCCTGGACTCCGGCGACCTGCTGGCCCTCGCCCGCCAGGTCCGCCGCCAGCTGGACGATCTCGGCGCCGCCAAGACGCGGATCGTGGTGACCAGTGATCTCGACGAGTACGCGATCGCCGCGCTCGCCGCCGCGCCGGTCGACGGGTACGGCGTCGGGACCGCGCTGGTGACCGGCAGCGGGTACCCCACGGCCGCCCTGGTGTACAAACTCGTCGCGCGGGCCGCCGGCGAAGGACCAGACGCCCCGCTGGTGCCGATGGAGAAGCGGTCTCCCGGCAAGCCGGGCAGGGGCGGCCGCAAGCTCGCGTTGCGGCGTCGCGGCCGTGACGGCATCGCCACGGCCGAGGTGATCCGGCCGGGCCGGGCTCCGGGC
>JBOHCZ010000291.1:0-7876 GCA_050699195.1 Streptomycetales bacterium | reverse complement strand
TACTTCACGAGACTCCGCGGCGTCGAGGCCGCCGGCACGAACTGGATGCTGCTCGACCTCACGCCGCTCGGCCGGCAGGAGGACTGGGAGGACTCACCCGAGGGGTGGCCGCAAACCCCGCCGTACGAGTGGTGGCGCCACCACGACAGGTACGATGCCTAGCCGCGACCCGACGGGTCGGTGACCCGGCCGAGGAACAGTGGCAGGCCGGTGGCCGTGTCGGTGATGGCGAACAGGAACGGCCGGTCCACGACGACTCGCGCAGCCGGGATGCGCATCGCGATGGTGCGGAAGACGACCGCGGTTGCCGCGGCGGCCTCGGTGCCGTATTCGTCCACGTCGACGTACGCCTCGTGGGCCACGTGGCTGACGAGCAGCGGCTCGTCGCGGGTGATGCCGGTGAAGTCGGCCCGGTTCTCGAACGCCTCGACCATGCCGAGTGACTGGAGGTCCGCGTTGAGGCGACGGTGCGTGCGCACCCGGAACCGCGGCAGGGTGAGGTCGATCTGGGCTGGGCGGGTCCTGCCGAGGAGGGTATGCAGCCCGTCCTGGGTGAGGCGCCGCTCCAGGCTCTCGACTGGTCCGGCCGGCAGCAGGACGGTCATGGCGAGCCGGCCGCCTTCATAGGGGAGTTGAACCGCCTGGAAGCCATCGCCGCGCGCGTAGCCGTACTGTTCGGTCGCCTGCATCATCGACACGGTCAGGGTGGAGCCGTCCGGATGGTGGAAGGGCGCGTCGCGGGTGGCGTGCTTCGCGAAGGGCGTGGCCCAGGCGGCCTTGAGGTAGATCGCGTTGGTGAGGACGAGCCGGCTCAGCCGGTCGATCGTGCCCTCGGCCAGCAGGTCCTTGATGTGTCCGAGAGTGGCGTCCTCGATCGCCCGGTTGATCTCCTTGCGGGCCGGTTCGGGAGCATGACGAAAGTCGGCCTGTCGCAGCGTGGCGTCGTGCCCGCGGCGGAGGGCCTCGACGTAGTCCTGCTCGAGCCGGAGCCCGGACTGCACCCACACCGTGTCGGCGATCTGCAACTCGACGGCCTCCCGGCGCAGGTCATCCAGGCGGGCCGCGGTTTCGCCGGCGCTGGCCACTGCCTCAGCGAGATCGGCGAGGTGCAGCACATCGGCCATCTCCTCCGCGGTGCGGCCACGGGCGCCGTACGCGGTCATGCGCAGCGCGCTCGCCACGCTGTAGGGCGAGAAGACGAGGTTGCCGGTTGCCTCCCCGAGCCGGGGGTAGAGGTCGGTGGCGAACGCCCGGTCGGCTTCCGCGACGGAGTCCACCAGAGTTACCCGATGACCACGTTCCACGGCCGAACGGTCCAGCCCGTGACGAGGCCGTGGCGGACGTAGGGGTCCTGCTCTGCGAAGCGGGCGACGACCGAGCGATCCTCCGTGGCCCAGACGAGGAGCGCCCGGTCGAATGGTTCGGCCAGAGCGCCGGCGAGGATCAACTCTCCCCGTTCGTGAGCCTCCCGGGCGAGGGCCAGGTGCTCGTCGCGGAAAGCCGCGCGCCGCTCGAGGTAGTCCTCGACCAGCGCGTACTCCAGCACGAGATGCGTCACGGTCAGCCTCCCACGATAACGACGGCGGCACGAGAGTCGCCCCATTCAAGGGTCCAGGTCAAGTGGAGGGGGCACGGCGGCTTCCAAATCCCGTAGAGTCCTGCTATGAGCGCCATGTCTGATCGTCCGAGGCGGGCCGCCGACTCCTGAGACACCGATGGGACGCTGCTGATGCGACGACTGCTAGCGGTCTGCACCACGGCCATGGGGCTGCTGCTTCTGCCCGCCGCGCCTGCGTCGGCCCATGAGCGCGGTGGCGACGAACCGTCCGCGACCCGCGGCTTAACCGTCGCTGAAAGCGGAGCCGGCACCGAGATGTCGCCGGTGGCCAACCTGCAATACGACGACAGCGGGACCGCCCAGAGCGGGTCGGACATCGAGTTCCTCAAGGTCGGTAAGCGGGAGTACGCCCTGGCGGGCACGCTGCGCAAGGGCATGCAGATCGTCGACATCACCGACCCGACCGCCCCTCGGATCGTCGCGGTCTATGACTGTGACATCAGCCAGGGCGACATCCAGGTGTGGAAGCACGGCAAGCGGATCCTGGCGAGCTACACCGCCGACGGGACGTTCGGGGCGACCGGAGCCGCCTCGCAGTGCGCGAAGGACCTCGGCCTCGGCCCGGACGCATCAGGCACGGTCATCGTCGACCTCACGGACCCGGCGGCTCCCGAGACCGTCAGCTTCGCGCCCGTCCCGCGCGGGTCGCACAACATGACCATCCACCCGGGCGGCAAGTACCTCTACAACTCCAACTCCGACCTGCTCCAGAGCACCAGCCCCACCATCACGATCTACGACGTGTCGGTGCCGGAGCGCCCGCGCAAGGTGCAGGACTTCCCGATCCCGTTCGTGCCCGCCTCGCTCGGCTCGGAGTCGCACGACATCACCTTCAACGCCTCCGGGACGCGGGCCTACTCGGCGGCACTGTCGCAGACGCTGATCCTGGACACCACCAACCCCGAGCAGCCGAAGCAGATCGGCCAGATCGTCGATCCGGCGATCAACGTCTCGCACCAGGCCGACCCGGTCACCCTCACCCGCGTAGACGGGTCGAAGCGCGACATCCTCATCGTCACCGACGAGCGCGCCGGCGCGGCCGGCAGCGTGGAATGCCCCGGCGGCGGCCTGCACGTGTATGATATCACCGGCGCGAACGAACGCGACCCGCAGAAGCTCGGCACGTGGTTCATTCCCGTCGTCAAGCCGCAGACGGGGGCCACCTGCACCTCGCACGTGCTGCGCATCCACCCCGAGCAGGAGATGCTCACGCTCGGGTGGTACGCCCAGGGCGTCCGGGTACTCGACATCTCCGGGCTGGCCGACGTTACCGGCTCGCCGACGACCATCGCGATCGGCGAAGGCGTGGGGATGCGCGAGGTCGGCAACTACGTGTTTCCCGACTCCGACACCTGGTCGTTCAAGACCAACCGGATCGCCGCGGACGGCTCGTTCTACGGCTACGGCAACGACCTGACCCGTGGGTTCGACGTCTACCGGTTCTCCGGGGCGGGACTGTCGGTGCCGCCGCTGGAGCCCACCGACCTCGGTGCCCGCGGACGGTCCGGTAACAACGATGCCAACCCCATGTCGCTGTCAGGATTCGGGCTGGTCGTGGTACCAGGGCTGCTCGCGGCGCCGGCGCTGTTCGCGGCCGGCATCATGTACCGCCGCAAGCGCAGCTGAACCGCCCGAGGACGCGGCGGACGCGGTCAAGCCGCGTCGACCACGCCGTTGTACCGGGCATCCGACCGATCGCCCACGCACTGTGAGACTGCGACGCCCGGCCGACATCACGAGCCACTCCGACGGCAGGAGGGTGTTGCTGGACGCCGCTAGTGTGGAGGTAAGCGGGCAGCGGGGGCTTGGATTGATCGGCAGCTCAGACTCGCGCCGATGATCGCCACCCGACCGCGCATCAGGAGACCGGAGGATCGTCAGGTGCAGGCTGGGGGCCGTGTCCGGGCTGGCACCGGGGAATCCTCGGCGGGGCTCGAGCTGCGGGGGTCACGCCAGATCCTCGGCGTGCCTCCCGCCGTGCTGCTCGTCATCGCCTGTGGGGGGATGCTCGGCGCCCTCGCCCGGTACGGCCTCGCGGTGCTGTGGCCGCATCGGGGTACGGCCTTTCCGTGGGCGACGTTCACCGCGAACGTCGTGGGCTGCCTGCTCATCGGGGCGCTGATGGTGTTGATCACCGAGGCGTTCGTTGCCCACCGGCTGGTGCGCCCGTTTCTGGGGGTCGGTGTGCTGGGCGGCTTCACCACGTACTCCACCTACGCGGTGGAGGCACAGCAGTTGATCGAGGACGGAGCAGCCGGCCGGGCCTTCACCTATATCTTCGCCACTTTGGTCGCCGCCCTGATCGCGGTAGTGATCGGGATGGCCACCACCCGGCTGCTGACCCGGGCTCTCCGGAAGGGAAGCTGACGCGCAGTGGACGAACAGCAGCGTATCCGGGAGTTCGGCCCCGCAACGGCTCAGCCTGCGCCATGACCCCGGCGGCCGTTGCTTTCGTGGCGCTCGGAGCAGCCATAGGTGCACCAGTGCGCTTCCTCGTCGACCGGGCCGTGCAGACCTGGCACGACTCCGGGTTTCCCTGGGGGACCATGACGGTCAACGTGTTCGGTTCGATGCTTTTTGGCCTGCTCACCGGCGGCCTGCTCACCGGTGTCTTCTCTGAAAGCGTGGGCGCTCTGATCGGAACCGGGTTCTGCGGCACACTGACCACGTACAGCACCTTCGGCTACGAGACCATTCGGTTGTTCGAGGACGGCTCGCGCTTCTACGCGATCAGCAATGTGGCGGTGACCTTGTTCGCCGGGCTTGGCGCGGCATTCTTGGGCTGGGCGATCGCCCAGGCCCTGTGGTCGTAGATCTCGGAGATCTCCGGTCGAAGAGCTGGCCCGGCGACGCGGCAAGTCCGCTTCGCGTTCTGCTACAGCGCTGCGAGCCGCAGCACCAGGGCGACAACGGCGATGACCGTGAACGCGAGAGGCGTGGGCAGACTCTTCGCGTCGTTGGCCCGGATGTGGCAGGCGACCGCACCGACGAAGTAGCAAATCACTCCGATCGCGGCAGCAACACCGATCGGTGCCCACAGAAGTCCGAGGATCAGGCCCGCCGCGCCGGCGAGGAGAATGATCGCCAGGTAGTCGAGCTTGTCCTCCGGCACGCCCACCCTGAGGTAGCTCTGGACGATCCGCTCCCGATGGGTGAGCTTCCTGATGGCCGCCCACGCCAGGAGCGCGGCGAGGAGAACCGAAACGCTGGCGGTGGCAACAGGCACGAGGCACCTCCATTCGGGCTGGTCACGTTCAGGCGCGGGGTGTAGGCCGTCCACGCGTAGGCCGTCCAGCGGCGGCTGCCGCACTGTGTCAGCTGAGACCGGAGCGGAAGCCCTCTCGCCAGCTTCGGTAGGCCGGTTGCCAGCCGAGCTCCCGCTTCGCCTTCTCGTTGGACGAGCCGCGGATCTGTGTCATGACCGACACGCCATGCTCACCGATGATCGGCTTGGCCAGCCATGCGGGCAGGCGCATGGGGGGCTTCGCGCCGATTGTCCGGGCTAGGTAGGGCAGCCATTCCGATACTGGGGCCGGTTCGTCGTCGACGATGTTGTAGACGCCCGGATCGCCGCGCTCGATGGCGCGAACTGTGGCGCGCGCCGCGTCATCGATGTGGATCATCGACCACACGCCTGCTCCACCGCCGACGACGGGCAGCTTGCGTTTCCGGACCATCTCCAGCAGGTCGCCACCGGCCGTCAGGCCGGTGCCGGACCCGTAGAAGGTGCCGTACCGCAGCGCGAGGCCGTCCAGTCCGGGTGCGGCGGGGACCGTGTCTTCGATGTACGCGATCGCAGCGAGGGTCTGTCGCGAGGGGGTCGTGGGATGTGGGTCGAGCGGGTCGGTCTCGTTCTTCACCGCGCGGCCGGCGCGCTCGTTGGGCCATCCGGTATAGCTCTGGGCGATGAAGCGTTTCGTCCCGACGGTCCGCGCGGCCGCGAGCAGGTGGTCGGTGCCGGTCGTGCGCAGCTGGTTGGTCTCCGCGAACTCCTCGTCGAACTTCTTCAGGTTCCCCACCTTCGACAGCGAGGTGAGCTGGTGGATGACGACGTCCGGTCTGGCCGCGGTTACGGCTCGGGCGACCGACTCCGCGTCGAGCCCGTCCATCACGACCGGCTCGGCGCCCGCTGCGGCCAGGTCGGCCATCTTGCCGGCGCTGCGCGTCGTACCGACGACGTCATGACCGGCGTCGACCAACATCGGCAGCAGGCGCCGGCCCAGTGCGCCGGTCGCTCCGGCGAGGAAGATCCGCATGGTCAGGCTCCTTTCGACGCCCCGTACGACGGGGGACCCGTCCTGTGTGTGACAGCCCGGGCTGTGATTGCCTTGCTGGCGTGACGGATCTCGCGGTGGCGCACGACGAGCTGCGGCCGCTGATGTTCTCGATCGCCTACCGCATGCTGGGGAGCGTCGCGGAGGCCGAGGACGTCGTGCAGGAAGCGTTCCTGCGGATTCACAAGAGCTCAATCGAGGGCAAGGCCGCCGAGTCTCCCGAGGCGTTCGCTACCACCGTGACCACGCGGCTGTCCATCGACGCGTTGCGGTCGGCGCGACGGCGACGTGAACAGTACGTTGGTTCCTGGCTGCCCGAACCACTCCTCGACGACCATGCGGATCCGGCCCATCGGATCGAGATGGACGAGACGGTGTCGATCGCCTTCCTCGTCGTGCTGGAGAGACTGTCGCCTGTGGAGCGGGCGGTGTTCCTGCTGCGCGAGGTGTTCGGCTACGACTACGCGGAGATCGCGGCCGTGGTGGACAAGAGCGCGTCCAACTGCCGTCAGTTGCTGGCCCGCGCCCGGCGGCACATCGACGAGGCACGTCCGCGCTTCGACCCATCCCCCAAGCGGCGTGCGGAGCTGTCGACGCAGTTCTTCGCCGCCATCCACGGTGGCGATGTCGCCGGCTTGGAGCGGCTGCTGGCCGAGGACGTGGCGTTCTACGCCGACGGTGGGGGCAAGGCCCCTGCGATCCGCAGGCCGATGCACGGCGTGGTGCAGGTCGCGCGCTTCCTGGTCGGGCTCAACCGTCAGGCCGCCCGTTTCGATGTGCAGGTCGAGCCCGTGCAGGCCAACGGTCAGCCGGCCGCGCGGTTGCTCGTCGCGGACGGTGCCCTGCTCGGGGTCATGAGCGTGGAGGTCGTCGGGGGACGGGTCGCGGCCGTGCGCAACCAGATCAACCCCGGCAAGCTCGGCCACCTCGGCCGCGTGGGCGACCTCACCGCGCTGATGCGATCCGCGGGCTCGGGCTAGTGGCTCGGCTCGGATGGTCGACCGGGCAGTCGATGTCCGGCTCTACGGTTCGGCTGTTGAATCACGGCATGTTTGCATCGTTGTCGGCTGTGGGTAGCCTGATTTATGGCGTCATCCTGCGCCTCACCCCCGTTCCCGGTGCTCACGCCATCGGCGCCGTGGGGGCAGAGGGGATCTTGTGTTCTCGGGATGCTGGTTGCATGCCCTAACCGGCGGGGTCAACAGGAGCGTGAGTCCTGGGGTCTGCGCCGTTGCCAGGGGGCATGTGATGACCAGGCAGAAGTCCTTCAAGACCCGGGTACGAGCCCGCATGGACAAGACGGGCGAAAGCTACACCACGGCCCGGCGCCGGCTCGTCGACAGGGCCAACTCCGCACCCGAGCAGGCGGCGGCAGCCGAGCAGGCCGCAGCGTCCGCCCAGAGCCCGATACCGGCTCAGACCCCGGCGACGACTGGCCGGCCTGCCGACGCGATCAAGCCCCTACATCTCCCCGACGCACCCCTACGCGAACGCACCGGCCGAGGCGGGGAGGAGTGGTTCTCGCTGCTCGACGCCTGGGGTGCGAGCAAGCGCAGGCACACCGAGATCGCTCGCTGGCTCGTTGAGGAGCACACGGTCGACGGCTGGTGGGCGCAGAGCGTCACGGTGGCATACGAGCAGGCCCGCGGAATGCGTGCGCCGGGCCAGAATAGCGACGGGTACTTCTCCGCCAGCGGGAGCAAGACCATCTCCGTGTCTGTTGATCGCCTATTCGAAGCGTTCGCCGACGCCGGGCTGCGGGCACAATGAGGCTTATGCAAAAGTCTCTCAAGGATTTCCGTATTAATGCGTGTCGCGACCAACAAGGCAATGGTCTCTACGGGATGATTTGAAGGTTCCAACCAAAGACTCTTCACAACCCGGAGAGACCATTGCGCGCCAATGCTACTACAGGACTCACCTCCGAGCAATTCGACGAACTCGTCGCGCGAGTCGAAGAATGCATCGCCTGGAACTCTGTTCG
>JBOHCZ010000290.1:0-23953 GCA_050699195.1 Streptomycetales bacterium | reverse complement strand
CGCCCACCCCCGCCACCCGCTGCCCGACCCTGACCACCCGAAGATCCTAGCACCCCCAAACTCTAAGTTAACGCCATTGCGGCTGGCCCAGATCCCGTACGTCATCCAATCGGTGCTGACAGGGAATACCCGTGCCTCGGCCGAGATCAAGCTTCGCGCCTTCGGTCTCGGTGCGCGCCTCGACCTCGACGCGGGCGCATATGGTAACGACCACTCCAACCGCGCCGTCCTCGTCGGCATCGCCCGAGCCCGCGCCGCGCAGCGGTACGGCCGCGGCTTCGACCCGGGCAGGACGGTGCTTATCGGCGACACCCCCAACGACGTTGCCGCGGCACACCGCGGCGGTGCGCGCGTCATCGCCGTTGCGACCGGCCGAAGCACCGTCGCAGACCTGCACCGCGCGGGCGCCGACCACCTCCTGCCCGATCTCAGCGACACCGCAGCCCTGGTAGCAGCGGTCCTCGGCCGCCTTTGATGTGTACGACAGGCACGTTCAAGCCCGCGTGAGGCAGCCCATCACCTGATGATGCAGGAGGTTGACGTGCAGGACGAACGAGGCCGGGTGTTCCGTGAGGCGTGGATCGACGGGATCAAAGAGCACTACCCAGGCGAACCGAAGCTCAGCTACGTCGTCCCGTGGGAGGACACCCGGACTGGGAGCGCGCCAGCGCCGCGGCCGTGTACGACCAGGTCCTCGCCTTCATCCGAGCCGCGGAGGGCGCGACCAGCAAGCTCACCCGCGCCCAGAAGGGGCGCTTCGTCGCCCTCTGCTGGATCGGCCAGATCTTCAAGTACTTCCCCGACCCGGAACCGTCCTACGTCGCCGACTGGGACGAGCTTCCGACCTGGCAGCAGGAGACCGACGCGGACATCTTCGAGCGCATCGAACAGCACGCGTGAAACTCGTCCCGAGACACTAGCCTCCATAACGGACAGCCGTCCGACGTACGGGCAGGCGCCAGGAGGGCGGGCACGGCGTGGCATACCGCACGATCCCCGAGCTGCTCGACGCTGCCGTTGAACGGGGTCCGGGCAAGGTCTGGCTGTTCTACGGGGACCAGCGGTACAGCTACGCGGAGGCCGCGGGCCGGATCGCCGCGATGGCGGGCGGGCTGGCGGAACGCGGGATCGGCCGCGGGAGCCTCGTGCTGTCGACCGCCCGCAACAGCCCGGCCTACCTGCTCTGCTGGCTGGCTACCGTGCGCTTGGGTGCGGTGTTCGTGCCCGTCAACCCCAGCAGCGCCCCCGCGGAGCTGGCCGGTCTCGTCGCCCAGACGCGCCCGCAGCTCGTCGTCACCGATGCCGATCTCTGGGACGCCGTGGGCGCCGGCAGCGGCGGCAGCGGCGGCAAGGTCCACGTCGACGACCTGTCCGCCGGTCCGGGCCCGGCCGGGCCCGGCCAAGCACCGCCCGCCGCGGCCCGCCCGGACGACCCGGCGGTGCTGATCCCCACCTCGGGTACCACCGGACGCTCCAAGCTGGTCACGCAGACGCACCGCGCCTACGTGATGGCCGGCGAGGGTTTCCCGTACTGGATGCAGCTCACCGCCGGAGACCGGCTGATGACCTCGCTGCCACTGTTCCACGTCAACGCCCCGGCCTACTCCGTGCTCGGCTCGCTGGCCGCAGGCGCGAGCCTGGTGCTGCTGCCCCGGTTCTCCGCCAGCACCTTCCTCGACTCCGCGCGGCGCTACGGCGCGACCGAGTTCAACGCCATCGGGGCGATGCTTGAGATGCTGATGAACCAGCCCGCGCGGCCCGACGACGCCGACAACCCGCTGCGCCGCTGCTACACCGGCCCGTCCCCGCCAAAGGAGCGGCACCTGCAGATCGAGGAGCGCTTCGGCATCGAGATCGTGTGCGGCTACGCACTCTCGGAGAGCCCGTACGGGCTGTGCTGGCGGCACGGCACCCGCCCGTACGGCACGCTCGGCTCGCTACGGCAGCACCCGTACCTCGGGGCGGTGAACGAGGGCCGCGTGATGGAGGACGGGCACGAGGTTGCGCCGGGCGGGGTGGGCGAGCTCGAGCTGCGTAACCCGGCCCTGATGCTGGGCTACTGGGGGATGCCCGAGGAGACCGGGCAGGTACTCGTCGACGGCTGGCTGCGTACCGGGGACCTGGTACGGGACAACGGCGACGCGACCTTCACCTTCGTCGGCCGGCGCAAGGAGGTGATCCGCCGCCGCGGGGAGAACCTCTCGCCTGCCGAGGTCGAGGCGGCGCTGGCCGAGCACCCGGACGTGGTCGAGGCCGCGGTCGTCGGAGTTCCCTCGGAGCTCACCGAGGAGGAGGTCAAGGCGTTCGTCGTGCTCCGCGAGGGAGCGCCGGGCGAGCTCGCGGCGGTACGGGAGCTCGCCGCGCGGCGCCTCGCCCGCTTCAAGGTTCCGCGCTACCTGGAGGTACTGGACGCGCTGCCGCACACCCCGACGGGCCGGGTGGCCAAGCACCAGCTGCCGAGGGAGCTGACCGGACACGAGTGGGACGCGGAAGGAAAGGGGAGCAGTCGATGAGCCAGGACGACACCGGCAGCGAGTGGGTACGGTCCGGCATCGGGCGGTCGACCCCCGACTCGATCACCGTGTTCGGGCTCGGCCTGGCCGATGAGCCGAGCATCTTGGGGCGCAAGCCCCGCCGTTCAGGGCGGGGTTAGTCGCATCCCTGGTCGGGTCGCCGCTGTTGTTCGATGTAGTGCCGGATGATGTTCAATGGTGCCCGGCCGCAGGTTCCCTCCACCCGGCTCTGCTCGGCGTGCGTGTGGTCGGCGAGGCCAAGCCGCTGGCCGTCCGGGAGTGGACCTGCAAGTGCGGCGCCGTCCACGACCGGGACGGCAACGCCGCCAAAACATCCTGGCCGCCGGGCGGGCGGCCGCTGCCTGCGGAGGGGACGTCAGACCGGGACTCGTCCCGGCTGTCCCCGGTGAACCAGGAACCCACCGAGGTGCCGCGTGAGCGGCACGGCAGGAATCCCCCTCCTTCAGGGCGGGGAGGACGTCAAACTGACCGCTCAATCACCCTTCGGTGTGTCACTCGATCGTGATCATGGTCTTTACCTGCGTCCTCGGTGGAGTCACTGTGATGGTGGGGTCCCGTTTCGCGATTGCGCATGTCCCCCGGGAGCCTCGGTGGCGCATGGTTCGACAGCGCGGGTCCCTGCATGACCGCACCGATCAGGCCATGGGCACGCCGTGGGGGGCAGCGTCCCGAGTCAGGGGAACGGGGGACGGAAGGGGTGCCCCCGTTGGCGGGTCTGGGCACGCTGATAGACGGGATGGCTGTGGTGGCCGGCGCCAGCGCGGGGGTGGCGCTCGGTGACCGCATCCCGAAGCGCTGGCGTGAACTGCTCATGGCCACGCTGGCACTGTTCATCATGGTGATCGGCGTCAATCAAGGCAGTCAGGTGTTCTCCGGCCCCTTCGCGGCGGCAGTCGGCAGCGCGGCGGTGCTGGTCGTCCTCGGGGTACTGCTGGCCGGCGGGGCCCTCGGCTCGCTGCTGGACATCGAAGCATGGCTGGGCCGGCTCGGCGGACTGATCACCCGGCGCCTCGCCTGGGCCGACCAGGGCAGCTTCGTGACGGGGTTCGTGACAGCGACTCTGGTGGTGTGCGTGGGCCCGCTCGCCGTGCTCGGCGCGTTCGCGGACGGCGTGGAAGGCGACATCAGCCTGCTCGTGATCAAGTCCCTCGTCGACTGCTGCACGTGCCTGGCCATCGCCTCCCAGCTCGGCTGGGGTGTCAGCTTCTCGGTGCTCCCGCTGGTGATCTACCAGGGCGGGTTGACCGCGCTGGCCACTGTGCTGCGCGACGTCATGAGCCCTGAGGTGATCGGGTCGATGACCGCGGTCGGGGGTGTGCTCCTGGTGGCCGTGGGGTTCCGACTGTTCGAGCTCAGAGACATCGCCGTGGCGAACCTGCTGCCCGCGCTGGTCCTGGCGCCGCTGTGCACGGCGGTCGTGCTGGCCCTGCGATGAGAAGCCGCCGGCATCAACCGTCGGGTGGCCCGGCCGGCTCGAGATCGATCCGAACCGTCAGCAGCTCGGTCCCGACAGCCCGCACGACGGCTGCGTTCATCCGGCGCCCGAGAAGGCTCCCGAGCGCGCGCTGGCGTTCGCGGGGATCGTCGTCCGGCATCAGGTGTGCCGTTCCGGAACGCCACCGGCCGCGAACCTTCACCCGCACGTGAGGGTTGGCCTGGATGTTGCGTACGTAGGCGGCCCGGTGGCCGTGCTCCGCCACGATCCAGAACGTCCTGCCTTCCAGGCCGTCGCCCACGGGGGTGCAGCGGAGCTGGCCGGACGTGCGCCCCACGGTCTCGAGCAGTGCGTAGCCGGGCAGCGGCCAGCCCCGCGTGAGAACGGCCCTCACGGCGGGGTTGGCGACGCGTCGCTGGAGTGTCTGTACGACCCGGTACTTGTCCACACGGGGACTGTACGCTTCCGCCGCGGCGCTCGGACCGTGACTGCGCGGTAGGGTGCTCGTTGCTTGTTCAGGAGGGGCCCTAACACGGGCCGCCGGGCGGATGGGAGCGGGAGGTCGTCCCTGAGGCGGGGGTAGGGCGCACGCCGTTCCCGACGTCCCGTCATGGGAAGGGATGGCATGGGTATCGGGGCGAGCATCTTCCTGATCGCTGCCGGAGCGATTCTCACGTACGCGACGAGCATCGAGATCTCGGGGTTCGATCTCGACGTCGTGGGGGTCATCCTCATGATCGTCGGAGCCCTCGGGATGCTCGCGATCCTGATGATCTCAGGCTCCCGGCGTAGTTCCGGGAGGAGGACCGCCACCGTCGTGCACGAGGACCATGTCCGCGAGGACCACAGGTACTCCTACAGCCAGTCGTTCAGCCAGTCCTTCCCGGCGGGTCCAGAGCGCGTCTACCGGGCCGCCCTGGATGCGGTGGCCGATCTGGGCTACCAGGTTCTCGAGGTCCGGCCTGAGGCGGGGGTGCTGACGTTTACCGGCACCACGTCCGGGCGCTCCTGGGGGGCTCTGGAGCTGACCGCGACCGTACGCGGGGGCGGCGACGGCAGCACCACGGTGACGATGGGACGCCACGCGATGGCGCGTGGCGGCGCGCTGGGCGGCCGCGGGGGGAGCTGGGGCGAGGAGAAGGCGGTTGCCGAGCGGTTCCTCGCCAGGCTGGCTGATGCGCTGACCGTGATCGCCAGAACCGAGGTGCACGCCAGGGGCGATGTTCGGGCCGACATCGCGGCGCAGCTCGCCCAGCTGTCGGACCTTCGTGAACGGGGCGCGCTGACCGACGATGAGTTCCAGTCCGCGAAGCGCCGCCTGATGGCGAGCTGACGCTCACTTGGTCGCGCTGTCGGCGAGCGCGACGATCGCGTCCACCAGCCGCTTCCCGTCGAGCAGTGCACGGTCGTTGTGGTCGGCACCCCTGATCTCCACGACACGGGTCGGTCCTGGTGCGCGGTCCGCGGCTGCGAGACTCTGCGTGGGCGGCACGATCGAGTCCCGGGACCCGTACACGACCGTGGTCGGCACCCGCACGTGCTCGAGATGGTCGGCGAGCGGGTACCGGTCCCGGAGCAGTGCCTTCACCGGCAGGTACGGGTAGTGCACCTGCCCGACCGAGGCGAGATCGACGAAGGGCGAGCGCAGCACAAGCCCGGCCGGCGGGTGCTCGGTCGCGAGCTCGGTCACGACCGCCGAGCCGAGGCTCTCCCCGTAGTAGACGAGGCGGTCGCGTGGTATGCCAGCCTCCTCGACCAGGAAGCGGTACGCCGCCCGGACGTCCTCGGCGAGCCCGCTCTCGGTCGGCCTGCCCGGGTTGCCGCCGTAGCCGCGGTAGTCGAGCAGCAGCACCGCGAGACCCCGGTCGGCCAGCGCCTCCGCCAGCGGGGCGCGCAGCGATCGGTCACCCGCGTTGCCGCCCGCGAACAGCACGGCGACGCCACGGTCCGGCTCGACCGCGGGCACGAACCACGCACCGAGTGCCAGGTCGTCGCTGGTCCGGAGGGTCACCTCCCGCGCGCCGTCGATCGCCTCGGCGGCAGGCGGCAGCGACCCGCGTGGGGGCAGGTAGATCATCCGGCGCTGAACGCTCCAGAGCACCGCGGCGGACAGCAGCGCGGCCACCGCCAGCACGACGAACACCGCACGCATCACCGCTCCAGTGTCGCAACGCGAGGCCGCCCCTCGCCGGCCAGGTTGGAATGCACATGCCGGCGGTGAGTCATGTCTACGGGTGAGCGGTCAGGACCGTAAGCTTCATCGGACTAGCGTGTCCGGGGGGCTGTCAGGGGATCCGATGCCGTGGAGCGCATGATGAGCACGTACTGGCTGACCGGCGCCGAGTGGGTGGCGGTGCTGCGGATCGGCCTGGGGCTGTGGTGGCTGGAGAGCTGGCGTCACAAGGACAAGAAGGCGTGGCTCGAGCGGGCGGCCGGCATCGACTGGGCGGCCTCCGTGGCGGGCAAACACCGCTGGCCGGTCGTGCGTACGTCGTTCGACCGGCTCGTCAGGCCCTACCCGAAGGTGATGGCCTACCTGGTGCTCTTCGCCGAGCTGGCGGTCGGTCTCGGGCTGGTCTTCGGACTCCTGACCCCGGTCGCCGCGGCCGGGGGGTTGCTGCTCAACCTGGCCTACTTCACCCTGATGATCCACGACTGGGCCGAGCAGGGGCAGAACCTGATGATGATGCTGGCCTCGGTGGTCGTGATCGGGGCGCAGGGTTGGCAGGTGTGGTCGCTCGACCACCTCATCGGGATCTTCTAGCCGGTATCCAGCGTCTGGTCGACCTCGTCCACGGCGTCGCGCAGCCCGTCGCGTACCTTGCGCCGGGTTTCCTGCACGGCTTCGTTCGCCTCCGGGGCGGGGGCGGGGGCCGGGATCACGTCCCGGTCGCGCGACGGCTCGGGGGACGGGCGCGGCGAGGGCTCCGGTTCCGGCTGCTCGGGGCGGGACTGCCGCGGGCTCTCCTCGGGCTGCTGTGGCTGGCGCTGCGGCTCCTCCCGCCGCTCCCGCGAGCGATGGCTGGGCTCGGGCTCCGCGGCCCGGCTCCCGTCGAACCCCCCGTCGTCGGGCACCGCCACGACGCTGCCGGCATAGATCCGCATCCAGCCGAGCACGACGCTGAGGTACTCCCCGGAGTGGTTGTAGCTCAGGATCGCGCTGTGCAGACCGTCCTGGGTGCCCAGGTCCCGCCCGCCGGCGCACAGGTAGTGCGCGGCGGCCAGCGCCGCGTCGTTGACGTTGTGCGGGCTGGCGGTCCCGTCGCCGTTGGCGTCGACCGCCCATGAGGTCCACGTGGAGGGGATGAACTGCATCGGCCCGACCGCGCGATCCCACGTGGAGTCGGAGTCATAGGCGCCGTCGTCGGTGTCGCGGATCGCCGCCGTTCCCGCGGAGCCGTCGAGCCGGGGGCCGAGGATCGGGGAGAGTGTGGTGCCCGTACCGTCGACGTGGCCGCCCCAGGCGTGGCTGGACTCCACGCGCCCGATCGCGGCCAGCAGCGCGACCGACAGCCGGCAACCGGGGTCGGTCCTGGCCGCCTCCTCCGCCGCTGCCCGGTAAGCGTCCAGCACCGACTGCGGAACGCCCGACACCAACGGCAGCGGCAGACCGGGTGCTGTATGGCGACCGGGAGTCCCTTGCGGCGGTCCGGGAGCGCCCCCCGCGAAGCCCGGGGGCGGTTCGAGGAAGAGCGGGCTGCCTCCATCGGCCCCGAACTCAACCCCGGAGGGTCCAGGAGATGCCGCCTCCCGGTGGTCGATAGCGGTGCCGGCGGCCTCCGAACCGCCCACCATCAACAGCCCGGCAAGGGCTGCGTAGGCGGGCGTGTTCTTCCACGGCGGCCTGCCTAACCCCGCTTCTCGCCGTCGCGCGCGCAGCCAGGAACGCCGCCGGGGCTGGGCTGACGCACCAGCCGACCTGCCGACCGACACAGCGACACCTCCACTCACGAGGGCCTCCCCGCCCGGCGCGGGGGCTTCCCGGGCGTCGGGCCTGGCGTCCTCCTACCCGACAGTAGTACTTCTGCGGCGTCATCCGCCTTGTCCAGTACCACATTCTCCTGAGAATGTGAGCAATCGGCGCGCCCTGCTGCCGATGCTCGTGCGCCACCCGAGGAGGGCGGAGGGCGGGTGGTCGTCGACGTCCCTACGAGGAAGGGCGGTGCCATGCGAGCCGCTGTCTTGCAGCAGGTGGGCGATACCAAGCTCGTTGTCCGCGACGACGTCCGGATCGTGGATCCCGGGCCGGGCGAGGTGCGCGTCCGGGTCAGCGCGGCGGGCATCTGCCACTCCGACCTGTCCGCCATGAACGGCACCCTGCCGCAGCCCGTGCCCGCGGTGCTCGGCCATGAGGGCGCCGGCGAGGTCGTGGAGGTCGGCCCCGGGGTGAGCGACCTGCGACCCGGCGACCAGGTGATCATCTGCTGGGTGCCGCCCTGCGGCCGGTGCCGTGCCTGCATCAGGGGTCAGCCCAACCTGTGCCTGGTCTTCGCCGCCAAGGCGTCGGCCGAGCCGAAGTTCCTCGTCGATGGCAGCCCGGCGTTCGGGATGGTGGGCACCGGCACGTTCGCCGAGGAGCTCGTCGTGCCGCAGCAGGGCGCGGTCAAGGTGGACGACGACGTCCCGGCGGAGGTGGCCGCGCTGGTCGGCTGCGGCGTGATGACCGGGGTGGGCGCCGTCGTCAACACCGCGCTGCTTGAGGCCGGGTCCTCGGTCGTCGTCTACGGCGCGGGGGGTGTCGGCATCAGCGTCATCCAGGGCGCCCGTGCCGCGGGCGCCGCGGAGATCCTCGCGGTCGATCCGGTCGAGCGCAAGCTCTCGTGGGCACGGGAGTTTGGAGCGACCCACACGGCGACGCCCGAGGAGTTCAGCGAGGTCTCCCGGGCACTCACGGGTGGCGAAGGGTTCGACTACGCCTTCGAGGCCGTGGGCCGCTCGGAGACGATCCGGGCCGCCTACGATGCCACCCGTCGTGGCGGCATGACCGTCATCGTCGGCGCGGGTTCGGTCCGGGACATGGTGCAGTTCAGCGCGTTCGAGTTGTTCTTCACGGAGCGGACCATCAAGGGCACGCTGTACGGGTCGGCGAACGTCCGCCGGGACTACGCCCGCGTGCTCAGGATGTGGCGGGCCGGCCGGCTCGACCTCGAGGGGATGATCACGCGACGGATCTCCCTCGAGGAGGTCAATTCCGGGTTCGACGCGCTGAGCGGCGGTGCGGTCATCCGCCAGATCGTGCAGTTCGCCCGCTCCGACCTCACCAAGGCGATGGGCTAAGTCGCGGGTGGCGCCGGCGGGCCAGATGACGTGGACGGGGATGTCGCGGTCGCGGGCCGCGCGGACGACATCGGCGGTACCACCGTAGCCGCGGGCGGGCTGGCCGTCCCAGACAGCAAGGAGCTCGTCGATCGCCTCGAGCATCGCCTCGCTGGCGGCCATGTGGGACGCGGCGGTGGACTCGACGTAGTCGAGCCGGCGGACCTCGGAGGCGCGGGCGTGGAGCCGGTCGTAGGTCAGGTGGCAGCCGGCGGGCAGCCCGTCCCGGTAGGTCTGCGCGGGGATGATGACCTCGAGCCGGCCGCCATGGTCGAGGACGGCTTGGGCGAACAGCTGGTCCGCACCGTTGGCGAGGTTGGTCACACCGGCCAGAGCGGCGGGGTCGTAGGTCCCGATCAGGCTGCGGAGGTCGCGGTCGATGAGCCGGGTGGTCGCGGTGCTGAGGCCGCGGTGTCCGGTGATGCCGAGCCGTGCCACTCTCCAGGCCTACGCGGCCGTCGCCTCGGTCACATTGTCGTAGAAGGTGAAGACGTCACCGAGGAGCACGAGCTGCCCCACCCGCCAGGCCCGGGCCCGAAGCCCGGCGATCCGCAGCCAGCCACCCCTCGCCCGAGCGTCCTTGTTGCCGATGGTCAGCGCGGCGATCCCGGCCGAGTTGCAGGCCGAGACGGCGGAGACATCGAGCACGACGTGTCGGTATCCGTCCCGCAGGAACTCCTCGAGCTGGTGCAGCAGCGCCACCGACTCCTGCGTCTGGAGTTCACCCGTCACGGCGAGAACGACACGGTCCCCATGGCGGGAGACGAACGTCACACTCATGCCCGACACCTCGGCAATCACACTCGTCCCCTCCCAGGTGAACGAGATCACCAGCGCATTGACATTAGCACTGCGTGCACGTGCACATGCAGGATTCTGCCCTTCTTTTGGGTGATTGACACGTAACACTCGTGACAGGGGTGACTTGCGGATCGGGTGAGCGCAACGGGTACGGTCGTGGCACGCAGCAGACCGAACGTGATTCTGCCCGGACCGCTGGCCAGCCACACCGGGCCGCGGACCCGGGGCGTGACGGCCAGCCAGCGCCGCAACGCCGACTCTTCGACGCCGCGGAGGTGCCGTGACCATTTCCCTCGCCAGCGTGCAGGCCGACGTGACGCGGGTGGTGGACCGGTGACGCGCCATGGGATCACGCCGGGCGAGCGGTTCGAGGACGTCGAGTCCTGGGAGGGCCGTGCGGGCGGCCCGCACGTCTGGCAGACGCTGGGCTACCGCCGCCTCTCGTGGGAACCCGGCGTCACGACCATCGAGTGGGACGCCCCGGTCGAGTACTGCTTTCCCACGGCAGGCGGCCCGGTGGTCCAGGGCGGGCTGGTGTCGGCGCTGCTGGACGCCGCGATGGGCGGGGCCTGCTGGACGGTGCTCGACCGCGACCAGGTGTTCCTGACCGCGGATCTGAGGGTGGAGTTCCTGCGTACCAGCCGGCCCGGCCTGCTGCGCGCCACGGGTGAGGTGGTGCGGCGTACCAGGCGGGTGGTGTTCTGCTCAGCGGAGATGCACGACGACCAGGGCAAGTTGCTGGCGGCCAGCCGGTGCACCCAGGTCGTACTGCCCGCGGAGGGGCGCGCCGGGCGGTACGGCCAGCCCGTCGACGATCCGACCGGCGACGGCGGCCCACCCCTCGACGCGCGCGGCTAGCCTTCGCCCGCGGCGGCCCGCGTCGACACCGCTGAACACCATCGCTCCCGTACGGCGGGGCCCCGAGTTGCATCCCATCAGAGCACTGGCGCCGGTAGCTGTGCGGCGGGCTGCGGCGCGTTTGTGTTCAGCCATGTCCTGGCGGCGCGGCCGGTGGCGGGCGTCCTGGCTAGAATCCCGAACGGCATTCGGTCGGAGACGGAGAAGGGACGGACGCCATGGGTGCGCTCGACAGCCGCGTCGCCATCGTCACGGGAGCGGCGCAGGGCATCGGAGCGGCGACCGCACAGCGGCTGGCCCGCGACGGCGCCAAGGTCGCGGTGTTCGACCTGGACCAGGGCCGGGCGAAGCAGGTGGCCGACGGGCTGCCCACCGAGGGGCTCGCGGTGGCCTGCAACGTGACCGACCGCGAGCAGGTCGAGGCCGGTGTCGCGCAGGTCGTCGAGCGCTTCGGGCGGTTGGACATCCTGGTGAGCAACGCGGGCGTCACGCGGGACAACCTGCTGTTCAAGATGTCCGACGACGACTGGGACCTGGTCATCGACACCCACCTGAAGGGCAGCTTCTACTGCACGCGTGCGGCGCAGCAGCACATGGTCGAGCAGCGCTACGGCCGGATCGTGCTGCTGTCCTCGCGCTCCGCCCTCGGCAACCGCGGCCAGGTGAACTACGCGACGGCCAAGGCCGGTCTGCAGGGCATGACCCGCACCCTGGCAGTCGAGCTCGGGCCGTTCGGGATCACCGCGAACGCCGTCGCCCCCGGCTTCGTCGAGACCGCGATGACCCGGGCCATCGTGGAGCGCACCGGCGGGTCGTGGGAACAGCTCACCGAGGCGGCCGCCGCGGGCGCCGCCGTCCGCCGCACCGGCAAGCCCGCGGACATCGCGAACGTCATCGCGTTCCTGGCCTCCGACGACTCGGGTTTCATGACCGGGCAGGTGCTCTACGCCACGGGCAGCCCAGCCGTCTGAGCCCGCCAAGGGCGGCCGGATAACAGGCCCAGAAGGTGTGGCCTCAGGCCGCCAGCCGGACCACCATCTTGCCGAGGTGCCGGCCGCCCTCGAGCACGTCAAGCAGCGCCTGGACGGCGTTCTCGATGCCGTCGACGACGGTCTCGCGGTGGTGCAGCGTCCCGGCCCGCAGCATGCCGCCCACGTGCCCGACGAACGCCTGCTGCCGGTCGAGGTGGTCGCTGACGATGAAACCCTGGACCCGCAGCCGCTTGGCGACGATGTGGAACAGGTTGTCGGGACCCGGACCCGGCTCGTTGTACTGCGAGATCATCCCGCAGGCGACGACCCGCCCGAAGGGGTTCAGCACGGCGAGCGCCGCGCGCAGGTGCTCGCCCCCGACGTTTTCGAAGTACACGTCGACGCCGTCCGGGGCCGCGGCCCGCAGCCGGGCGGTCAGGTCAGCCCCCTGGCCATCAGCGTGGTAGTCGAACGCCTCGTCGAAGCCCAGCTCGTCGGTGACGTAGCGGACCTTCTCGGCACTGCCCACGCTGCCCACCACCCGGCAGCCGTGTGCCTTGGCGAGCTGCCCGGCGATGCTGCCCACGGCACCGGAGGCGGCGGAGACGAACACCGTCTGGCCCGGCTCCGGGCGGCCGATGTCGAAGAGCCCAACGTAGGCGGTGAGGCCGGGCATCCCGAGCACGCCGAGGTAGGCCGGCAGCGGAGCCGCCCCCGCGTCGACGATCTGCACCTCTTCGGCGCGGCACACCGCCAGCTCCCGCCAGCCCCGCTGGTTGAGCACGGACGCCCCCTCCGGCACGCGGTCGCTGCGTGAGGCGACGACTTCGCCGACCGCGCCGCCGTACATCGCCTTGCCCAGCTCGTACGGGGACGCGTAGGAGCGCTGGGCGTTCATCCGGCCCCGCATGTAGGGATCGACCGACATGAAGTGGTTGCGGACCAGCACCTCGCCGTCCCGGGGCTCGCGGACCTCCCGCTCGACGAGCGCGAAGTCACCCGGCACCGGCCAGCCCCGCGGCCGGTTGACGAGCTGCCATTCCCTACCTGTGACCATGTCTCCTCGGTCCCTCCTCGGCTCGTGCGGTGCTCGGACCCGGGACACGCCCTAAGGCCGCGCACCGTCGACGACCAGGCGCGCGATGCGCTCCCGGTGCGTGGCGGCGTCGCCGTAGGCGTACTCCTCGCGCTTGGCGCGCTTGAAGAACAGGTGTGCGTCGTGCTCCCAGGTGTAGCCGATACCCCCGTGGTACTGGATCATCGCCGCTGTCGCGTCGCGGGCGACGTCGCTCGCCTTCGCCTTGGCGATCGACACCGCGAGGCGGGCGTCCGGCAGCGCCTCGTCGACGGCGTGCGCGGCGTGCAGCGCGCCGTGCTCGGCCATCGTGACGCCGACGTGGAGGTCGGCCAGCGCGTGCTTGACGGCCTGGAACGACCCGACCGGCCGGCCGAACTGCTCGCGCTGGGTGTCGTAGGCGACGGTGCGGGCGAGCGCGGCCCGGGCCACGCCGACGAGGTCGTTGGCGTAGAGCACGGCCGCCCGGTCGAGGACGTCCGAGCGCACGGTCTCCGACCCGCCCGGCAGGCGCTCGGCGGGGGCACCGTCGAAGGTGACGGTGGCCAGCCTGGTGCTGCGGTCCAGCGCGTCATGGCGCGTGACGCGCACGGCCCCGGCCTTGGGGTCGACGAGCCACAGGCCGCTCTCGCCGCCCGGCTCATCCTGGCCTGCGGCGACCACGAGCCGGTCGGCGACGTGCGCGTACTCGACGTGCGCGGCCGTCCCGGACAGCCGCTCCCCGCGGGCGGTGACATCCCCTCGGTCCACGGCGGGAGCCAGCCTCACCTCCCCGGCCGCCGCCCGGGGCAACCATGCGGCGAGCTGTCCCGGGTCGCCGGCCAGCCGGAGCGCCTCGGTCGCCACCAGAGTCGGGAGCCACGGGCCGGGAGCGCACCCCGCGCCCCAGCACCGCGCGATCACGGCGGCGTCGAGCAGCCCGAGGCCGAGGCCGTCGTGCTCCTCAGGTACCAGGACAGCGAGCCAGCCCTGCGCGCCGACCGCCTTCCACAGCTGCGGGGGGTCGCCGTCGCCCGCCGGGTCGTCGTAGACCTCCCGTACTGCGGACAGCGGGAAGCGCTCGGCGAGGAGACGGCGCACCGTCTCCTGCAGCGCCCGCTGCTCGTCGGTCAGGGCGAAGTACACGGCTGACTCCTCGGGTGGGGCTTCTCAGCGGGGCAGGCCGAGCAGGCGCTCGGCCACGATGCTGCGCTGGATCTGCGAGCTGCCGCCCCAGATCGTCTCCGAACGCGACCAGAGGAAGGACCGCTGCTGAGGCGAGAGGTCGATGCCGCCCCGGGGGTCGGGCAGCTGGTGGTCGGGTCCGGCGACGTCGGCGAACAGCTCACCCAGGTCCTGGTGGGTCTCGCTCCACTGCAGCTTGGTGAGGGAGGACTCGGCGCCGAGCTCCTGCCCCTGCTCCACCTTGGTCAGGACGTGCAGGCCGTGCAGGCGCAGCAGTTCCAGCTCGATGACCGAGCCCGCGATCTTCTGGCGGAGGACGGGGTCGAGCGCGGCGGGCCGCCCGCCGCGCTCCAGCCGCCACGCGAGCCCGACGATGTCGTCGAGCTCCTGCCGGTACGCGGTGTACTGCCCGATCCCGGAGGCGCCACGCTCGAAGGAGAGCAGCAGCATGGCGACCTGCCAGCCCTCGCCCTCGGGCCCGAGCACGCTCGCCCGCGGCACCCGTACGTCGGTGAAGAACACCTCGCCGAACTCCAGTGCCCCGCTCATCTGCTTCAGCGGGCGCACCTCCACGCCAGGCAGGCTCAGGTCGATGAGCAGCAGGGTCAGCCCGGCGTGGCGGGAGCTCTCCTTCGACGTGCGGACGAGGGCGAACATCCAGTCGGCGTGCCGCGCGTTGGACGTCCAGGTCTTCTGCCCGTTGAGCACGTACGCGTCGCCGTCGGGCAGCGCGCGGGTCGCGACGTTCGCGAGGTCGCTGCCGGCGCCGGGCTCCGAGAAACCCTGGCACCAGATCACCTCGTTGTGCAGCACGGGCTTGATGATCGCCCGCTTCTGCTCGCTGGTACCCATCGCCATCACGGTGGGCGCGAGGTAGGCGAGGCCCAGCCCGTTGACCGTCAGCGGGGCCCGCGCCCGCGCCATCTCCTCGTCGTAGACGGCCTTCTGGGCGGGCATCCCGCCGCGGCCGCCGAACTCCACAGGCCAGGCGATCCCGGCGAAGCCGGCACGCGCCTTGGCCGCCTCCCACTCACGGCGTATCCGGAAGCCCTCGTCGGGGCCCAGCCCTTGCCAGAACCCCGGTTCACGCCACTCGGCGGGCAGGTTCTCGTCGAGCCAGGCGCGCAGCTCCGCGCGGAAACGCTCATCCTCGTCGCTGTAACGCAGGTCCATGCGCGAGGCGCCCTTCCTCGGGGGCAGAAACCGAATCGGATTCTAGGCCCCGACGGGTCCTCTTGCATATCGGCGCAGGGAGGTCGACGCGTGAATCGTCGGCAAGTGTCCGGGACGCCCCCAAGGTGGGCGCGAACTCTCCCTCAGCCCGGCGCGCCGATCGGGCAGCATGGCTGACGAAGCGGGTACGAGGAGCAGGAGGGCCAGCGCGATGGGTGCGACACCGAAGCCCGGGGAGCAGAGCCGGCCCCGGAGCCAGCCGCAGGGCCAGCCGCGGCGCACGGGGGCGACGCGGCGGGCCCTCCTCGCGGCCGCGCTCGCGGTCTTCGGTGAGCACGGCTACACCGCGGCGAGCATCGCCGAGGTGGTACGCCGGGCGGACGCCAGCGTGGGCAGCCTCTACCACCACTTCGGGGGCAAGGTCGATCTCTTCCTCGCGCTGTGGGAGGACTTCCGTGCCGACCAGGAGCGCGTGGCGGCGGACGCGGTCGCGCGCAGCCGCCTGTCGGGGCAGGGCGATCCCGTCGTCCTTTTCGTCGCCGGTGCGCGCAGCTACCTGGAGAACTGCTGGGCACGGCGCGAGGTGGCCAAGCTGTTCCTGAACGGCGACGGCCCGCCCGGCTTCGATCTGCTGCGCCGACAGAACACCCGGGAGTGGCTGCGGCAGAACGCCATCCTGCTCCGGGCCGAGGAGCGGCCCCCGGGCCGTGCCCTCGTCATCGTGCTGACGACCACCATCGGCGAGGTCGGACGCGAGGTCGTGAGGTGCGACACCGCCTCCGAGGCCCGGGAGCTCATCGAGGCGGCCCTGGTGCTCATCGACGGGCTGTGCGAGTTCCCGAGGTGAACCCGGCGCCCGCACGGCTGGCGGGCTGGCCGGTGCCCCAACGGCCGTACTCGACGTCGCCGTGCAGCCGGCCTGACCGAATTCGATTCGGTCTCTTTTTCCCCAGGTCCTTGTCAGGGCGTCCACGCGTTCGCTAGGAACGTGAGCCACCCCATCGCGAGAGACTCGACCAACCCCGGAGGCGGAGGGAGCGATGGCCCTGCTGGAGATCGACGAGCTCACGGTCCGCTTCGACGGGATCACGGCGCTGGACGGCGCCGGGTTCCACGTCGAGCAGGCCGAGCTGGTAGGACTGATCGGCCCTAACGGCGCGGGCAAGACCACCCTGTTCAACTGCCTCACCAGGCTCTACGACCCCGACGCCGGGCAGATCCGCTACAACGGGCAGGACCTGCTCGCGACCCCCGTACATCGGGTGGCCGCCTCGGGCATCGCCCGGACCTTCCAGAACCTCGGCCTGTTCCCCCACCTGTCCGTGCGCGACAACGTCATCGTGGGCGCGCATCACCTGGGCCGCGCCGGTTTCCTCAGCGCCCCGTTCCGGCTGCCCCGCATCCGGGCCGAGGAGGCTCGGATGCGCGCCGAGGCCGATGCGTTGCTCGAAAGGCTCGACCTCTCGGGTGTCGCCGACGAGGCCGCCACTGGCTTGCCGTTCGGGACGCTCAAGCGCGTGGAGATCGCGCGGGCGCTCGCGTCCCGGCCGAGGCTGCTGCTGCTCGACGAGCCGGCGAACGGCCTCAACCATGCCGGGGTCGAGGAACTCGCCGAGGTGATCCGTGGGCTGCGCCGCGATCTCGACTTAACGATCGTCGTCGTCGAGCACCACATGGGTTTCGTGATGGGGCTTTGCGAGCGGGTCGTCTGCCTCGACCTCGGCCGCAAGATCGCCGAGGGTGCTCCCGACGAGGTCCAGCGCAACCCCGCCGTCATCGAGGCCTACCTCGGGACGGCGGCATGAGCGCCCCAGGGGACGGTCGCATGGCCGAGCCGGCCGAGCGCGCACCCGACCACGCCGAGCCCTTTCTGGAGGTCCGCGACCTCCATGCCGGGTACGGCGCGGGCCAGGTGCTGCACGGCCTGAGCTTCAGCGTCGGCGAGGGTGAGGTGTGCGCGATCCTCGGCGCCAACGGCGCGGGAAAGACGACGGCGCTGCGGGCCCTCTCCGGCGCGGTTCGCTGCCGGGGGACGGTCGCCCTCCGCGGCACGACGCTGGTCGGCAAGCCCCCCGAGAAGGTGGCGCGGCTCGGGGTCGCGCACGTCCCGGAAGGCCGTGGCACCTTCGCCGCCCTCACCGTGGAGGAGAACCTCCGCGTTGGCGCGTACGTCCGCCGGGACGGTGACCGGGTCGCGGCGGACCTCGACCGGGTCTACGGCTACTTCCCGGCCTTGCGACAGCGCACCCGCCAGGTCGCTGGGAGCCTCAGCGGGGGCGAGCAGCAGATGCTCGCGATCGGGCGCGCGCTGATGCTGCGGCCCCGCCTCCTGCTCCTCGACGAGCCGTCGCTAGGACTCGCGCCGCTCGTGACCCGGGAGCTGTTCCGCATCATCCGCGCCATCGAGGAAGAGGAGCAGACCACCGTGGTCCTGGTCGAGCAGAACGCCCACCTGGCCCTCGAGATCGCCCATCACGCCCACGTGCTCGAGACGGGCCGCATCGTGCTGTCGGGCTCGCCGGCGGAGATCCAGGCCGACGACCAGGTGGCTCGGGCCTACCTGGGTTACGGCGTCTAGGGAAGGTCTGGGGAGCACCCGATGGTCGGATTCCTGCAGCAGGTCGTCCAGGGTCTGGGCGCCGGGGCCATCTACGCGAGCCTGGCGCTGGCGCTCGTGCTGATCTACCGGTTCACCGACATCGTCAACTTCGCCCAGGGCGAGATGGCGATGTTCTCGACCTACATCGCCTGGCAGCTCGTGCACTCCGGCATGCCGTTCTGGCTCGCGCTGCCCGTGACGCTGGTGATCTCCTTCGTCGGGGGGATGGCGGTGGAGCGGCTGCTGATCCGTCCCGTCGAGGGCGGCTCGGAGCTCACGCTCGTGATCGTGACCGTGGGGCTGTTCATCTTCGTCAACGCCGCCGCCGGCTTCATCTGGACGTTTCTCATCAAGTCCTTCCCCAACCCGTTCCCGGACAGTGGGCTCGAGTTCGGCGGGGTGCGTCTCGGCCTTGACACGCTGGGCGTCCTCGCGGTGGTCGCGGGCGTCATGGGGCTGCTCTACCTGCTCTTCCAGCACACCAAGTTCGGGCTCGCCATGCGCGCCGTGGCGGGTAACCCGGCCTCCGCCCGGCTCGTGGGCATCCGGGTGGGGCGGGTGCTGGCGGTCGGCTGGGGCCTCGCCGCCATGGTGGGCGCGGTCTCCGGGATCCTCGTCGCGCCGCTGCTCTTTCTCGAGCCCAACATGATGGGCGGGGTGCTCGTCTACTCCTTCGCCGCGGCGACCCTCGGCGGTTTCGACAGCCCGGTCGGCGCGATCATCGGCGGTCTGATCGTGGGGGTGCTCGAGACGCTTGCGGGCGCGTACATCGATGCCATCGGGTCCGATCTCAAGATCGGGGTACCGCTGCTCATCATCTTCGGCGTGCTGCTGCTGCGACCACAGGGGCTGTTCGGCCGGGCCACCGTGGAGCGGGCATGAGTGCCGCAAGCGTGGTCACCCGCCTCGCGGCGACGGCGGGCGGGCGGGCGCGCTGGCTGGCGCCGGCGGTGTTCGCCGGCATCGTGGTCTACCTGCCCTTCTACTTCACGCCCTTCAACGTCTTCCAGCTCACCCTGGTCATCACCTACGCCGTCGGGCTGCTCGGGCTCAATCTGCTCGTCGGCTACGGTGGCCAGATCTCGCTGGGACACGGCGCGTTCTTCGCCGTGGGGGCCTACACCGCGGCCGTCCTCATCGACAGGTTCAGCGTGCCGCACCTCGTCACCCTGCCGGCTGCGGCGGCGCTGAGCTTCGCGCTGGGCTTCGCTTTCGGCGTGCCCGCGCTGCGGCTGCGCGGGCTCTACCTCGCGCTCGTGACGCTCTCGCTCGCCGTCATCACCCCGCCGCTGCTCAAGCGCTTCGAGTCGGTGACCGGCGGGTCCATGGGGCTCACCGTCGACAAGCCGGCCGCCCCGGAGTGGAGCGGCCTCGCCGACGACCAGTGGCTGTACTTCCTGGCCCTGCTCGTCGCGGTCGTGGCGTTCGCCGCCGCGCGGAACCTGCTGCGCTCGCGGGTCGGGCGGGCGCTGCTCGCCCTGCGGGAGAACCAGGTCGCCGCGCAGGTGATGGGCGTTCCGCTGGCCCGGTACAAGACGCTCGCCTTCGCGTGGAGCGCGATGTATGCGGGGGTGGCCGGCGCGTTGTCCACCTGGGCCATCGGGTTCGTCTCCCCGGACTCGTTCATGATCGTGCTGTCGATCAGCCTGCTCGCCTCGCTGGTCGTCGGAGGGCTCGCCTCGCTGTCCGGCCCGGTGTACGGCGCGGCCTTCTACGTGTTCGTGCCCAGCGTGGCGCAGAGCTTCAGCAAGGCCGCCCCCGGCATCGTCTTCGGCCTCCTGCTCATCGGCACGATGTACGTCGCCCCCTCCGGCATCGCCGGGCTGCTGCGGCAGACGGGGCGGCGGCTGGTCAGACTCGTGCCGCAGGCGCGGGAGCCAAGGAGCCATCATCCGCCCTCAGGGAGGGAGTAACGCATGCTTTCGACAAAGATGCGCCTCATCGCACCGGCTGCCGCCGCTGTGATGCTGCTCAGCGCCTGCAGCCAGCGGGGCGGCGGCGGAGAGGAGGTCGCCGGCGGGGCCGCCTGCGAGGGTCAGCAGACCACCGGCATCACGAAGGACAGCATCAAGCTCGGCGGGATCTACCCGCTGTCCGGACCCGCCTCGGCGTACGGGGCGATCGCCGTCGGAGTCCGTACCTACTTCGACTACGTCAACAAGGAGCAGAACGGCATCGACGGGCGGACGATCGACTACACCATCCGCGATGACGGGTACCAGCCGCCGAAGGCGGTCGAGGAGGCCCGCAGGCTCGCCGAGCAGGAGCAGGTCTTCGCGCTGTTCCAGACGCTGGGCACCCCGTCGACCACCGCGAGCCGGGAGTACACCAACGAGCGCAAGGTGCCGCAGGTCTTCGTCGCCACCGGCGCGTCGAAGTGGGGAACCGAGACCGGGCAGTACCCCTGGACGATGGGCTGGCAGCCCAGCTACGTCGCCGAGGCCCGGGTGTACTCGCAGTACCTCCAGCAGGAGCAGCCGAAGGCCACCGTCGCCGTGCTGTACCAGAACGACGACTTCGGCAAGGACCTGCTCACGGGGTTCAAGGAGGCCATCGCGGGCACCGACCTGAAGATCGTCGCGGAGGAGAGCTACGAGGTCACCGACCCCAGCGTCGAGGCTCAGATGCGCAACCTCTCGACCTCGGGCGCCGACGTGCTGCTCGACATCACGACCCCGAAGTTCGGCAGCCAGGCCCTCGCCGCGGATGCCGCGCTCACCGACTGGAACCCGCTGCACATCGTCAACAACGTCTCGTCCTCGATCACCGTTCTCGAGCCGGTCGGCTTCGACAAGGTGCAGGGCGTCGTCTCGGCGACCTACTTCAAGGACCCGCTGGACCCGCAATGGGAGAGCGACGAGACGATGCAGCTCTACCGGGAGAAGATGGGCGAGTACTCCCCGAACGCCGATCCCAACAACCCCTTCCACGCCTACGGCTGGGCGGTCGCCGAGAGCTTCCAGCGGGCTCTCGAGGGGATGGAGTGCCCGACCCGTGAGGGGCTCATGAAGTCCGCGCGCGGCCTCGAGGGCACGGAGGTCGGCATGCTGCTGCCCGATGTGACCCTCAACACCGGGCCCGACGACGGCTTCCCGATCGAGTCCATGCAGCTGATGCGCTTCAAGGGCGAGCGGTGGGAGCTCTTCGGCGACGTGATCGATACCCGTGAGGAGTTCGGCCCCGTGGAGAAGTAGCACGGCGTCACCTGCACACGGCGTCACCTGCGGGACCCCTGGGCCGATCACGGCCCGGGGGTCCCTTTCCGGCACAGCGGTGCTACCCGCCTCAGCGCCGGGAAACTCCTACGGCCAGCAGGAGCAGCGCGCTGGCCAGGTGCAGGATGTTGTCCGGGTGGTTGAGCGCGAGGATGTTCAACGCGCTGTCCAGGATGAACAGACCGGCGATGCCCACGGCCAGGTAGACGCCTCCGACCAGGGCGTTGACCACGCGCGCCGGTCCGGCGCCGCGCATCGCCCCGAGACCGAGCAGCAGGCCGACGGCCACGTGGACGATGTTGTGCAGCGGGTTGACCTCGAAGATGATCAGGTTGTGGCCCTGGGTCGCGGCCAGTCCCACGCCCTGGGTGACGGCGAAGCCGACCAGCCCGACCAGCACGTACACGGCGCCGAAGGCGTAGCCGAGTAGCTGGTTGATCGATCTGGTCCGCGGGGATGCGTCGGTGTGCACGATGACCTCCGGATTGGCGAGAAGTTGCCCTTCGCCATTCGTGGCCGCGGCCCGCGCGGATTGGTGCCGCCCGGAACGGACAATCCGCGGCGGCCGCCGTACCGAAGACCCGGTGAGGGACCATGCTGATGTCAGGGGCGAGTAGAGGCGGAGGCGGATGGGCGACCGTACGCGGCCGGTGTCCCGGCTGCCGGCCCACGGGCCGGCGCGGGAGACGGCCCTCGAGGAGCTGCTCGAGCGCGTCGCCAGAGGCGACGAGGACGCCTTCGGGGCCGTGTACGAGCGGATCGCCGGCCCCGTGCTCGGCCTCGTGCGCCGGGTGCTGCGGGACCCGGCACAGTCGGAGGAGGTCGCCCAGGAGGTGCTCGTGGACGTGTGGCGGACCGCTGCACGCTTCGACCTGGGGCGCGGCACGGCCATGGCATGGGTGATGACCCTGGCGCACCGGCGCGCGGTCGACCGGGTGCGCTCGGAGCAGTCCTCGGGCGCCCGGCAGGAACGGGTCGGCCGGCGGGAGGCCGGGCCGGCCTACGACGAGGTGGTCGAGCGTGTGGAGGTCCGGTTGGAGCACGAGCAGGTGCGCCGCTGCCTGGAGGCCTTGACCGGGCTGCAGCGCGAGTCGGTCGTGCTGGCCTACTACAGCGGCTACACCTACCGCGAGGTGGCCGACCTGCTCGACGTGCCCCTGGGGACGGCGAAGACCCGGCTGCGTGACGGCCTGATCCGGCTCCGGGACTGCCTGGGGGTCGCACGATGAGGCCCGACATCCACACGCTGGCGGGCGCCTACGCCGCGAACGCCCTCCCCGACGACGAGCGGCTGCTGTTCCGGCAGCACCTTGCGGACTGCGACGCATGCGCCCAGGAGGTCCGTGAGCTGCGGGAGACCTTGGCGCGGCTCGGTACGGCGGTCGCCGAGTCCCCGCACCCTGAGCTCAGGCGCCGGGTGCTCGCTGAGATCGCGACGGTCCGCCAGCTGCCGCCCGAGGCGGCCCGGCTGCCGGTCCCGCGGCGCTGGCTGCCCCGCCTCGCGCTGACCGCGGCCGCCGTTCTCACCGTGGTGGCGGTGGGGCTCGGAGCGCTGAGCGTGCAGCTGGCCGACCGTGCCGATCGCGCGGAGCGCCTGGCCTCGTCGGTCGCCGAGGTGCTCGCGGCTCCCGACGCGCAGACCGTACACGCCACGAGCCGGACCGGGGGAGCGGGCACGGTCGTGGCCGCACGCTCGCAGGAGGCGGCGGTCCTGGTCGCCGAGGGGTTGCCCGACGTGCCGCAGACCCGCACCTACCAGCTCTGGCTCATCGGGCCGGACGGCGCGAAGCCCGCCGGCCTGCTGCCGGGGCAGGGCCCGCGCCCGGGTCCTGTGCTGGTCCGTGACCTGGGTGGCGCCGAACGGATCGGCCTCACCGAGGAACCGGCTGGTGGTTCCGAGCAGCCCACAAGCACGCCGGTGCTCGTGGTGGCCCTGCCTGATCCCTGAGCCTGCGCCGTGATTCTGGGCCCCTGAGTCTGATCACCAATCCGCCGGCCCCCCGCCAGCGAACTCCTTCCGAACGGTTCACCATTCCCGGCTTCCGGAACGGAAGGAGCACCACCCGTGAGACTTCGCAGAACCCTGCTCGCCGTGCCCGTCGCGGCGGCGCTGCCGCTGCTCGCGCCGAGCGCCGCCCAGGCCGACGAGTCCCACCAGATCCGGCTCGAGCAGCTGAACGACAGCGGTGCGAGCGGCACCGCGACCGTCGAGGTCAGCGGCGACGCGATGACCGTGAGCATCGACGCCTCGGGCCTCGTCCCGAACGCACCGCACGCCCAGCACCTGCACGGCTCCGCGGACGACGACACCGACTTCCACTGCCCTTCGGCCAGCGCGGACCGGGACGGTGACGGGGTCGTCAGCACGGTCGAGGGCCTGCCCGCGTACGGCGACGTGTTCATCTCCCTCACCACCAAGGGCGACACGAGCAAGAAGAGCGGCCTGGCCCTGGACCGCTTCCCCACCGCGGACGCCGAAGGGAACCTCAGCTACCAGCGGACCATCCAGCTGCCTGACGGCGTGGCGGACAAGATCCGCAACCTGCACGTCGTCCAGCACGGCATCGACACCAACGGCAACGGCAAGTACGACCTGGAGTCGCTCGGCGAGTCGCCGCTGGCCAAGAGCGCCGGTCTCGAGGACGTGCCGCTCGAGGGCACCGCGCCCGCGAACTGCGGGATGATCCACGGCGCCGCGGCCGGTGCGGTCCCGGCCGGTGGCGTGGAGACCGGTCACGGCTCCACCCACGGTCCTGACTCGCTGGCCCTGTACGCGGTCGGTGGCCTCGCGCTGACCGGCGCGGCGGGTGCC
>JBOHCZ010000289.1:0-9737 GCA_050699195.1 Streptomycetales bacterium | reverse complement strand
GCGGCGACGCGGTCGTAAGCGTGAGGTCGCGCGCGGGCATCGCGACCGCGCCGGCCACGAGCTCCCCCTGCTGCCACAGCGCGACGTGCACCGCCCAGTCGTCGCGGCCGGCCTCGCCGAACTCGCGCGTGCCGTCGAGCGGGTCGACGATCCACACCCGTTCGGCGGTCCGCCGCCGTGGGTCTGCGGCCCCTTCCTCCGACAGCACAGCGTCGTCCGGGCACCGTTTCGCCAGCTCAGCGACGAGCACCTCGTGGGAGGTGCGGTCGCCCGCGGACCGCAGCGCGGCCGGGTCGGCGAACCCGTGCCGTTCCCGGATCTCGAGCAGCCGCGCGCCGGCGTGGGAGGCGAGGTGTCCGGCGAGTTCGTGATCGTCGAGGTTCATGCGTTCACCGTAGTGGTGGTCGAGTGTTGGCCGCGCGCGCTCCGGCGGGCTGGAAGACTAGCCCCGGAAAGGGGGGCCATGATGCGCAGAGTCGTGCACTTCGAGATCCACGCAGACGAGCCGTCCCGCGCCGAACGCTTCTACCACCAGGTGCTGGGGTGGACGTTCGACCGGTGGGGCGACCAGCCGTACTGGCTCATCTCGACAGGACCGGGCGGCGAGCCCGGCATCGACGGAGGGATGCTGCCCCGTCAGGACGGCTCGGGCGACAAGGTCGTCGGGTACGTGTGCACTGTCGACGTGCCCCGGCTCGAAGACTGCCTCCGCCAGGTGGAGCAGGCGGGCGGCACCGTGGTGATGCCCAGGCAGGCCGTCCCGGGGGTCGGCTGGCTCGCCTACTGCCGCGACACCGAGGAGAACATCTTCGGCGTCATGGAGCCTGACGAGCGCGCCGCCTGAGGGTCGCCGCCCACGGATCCGGGGACGATGCCCGGGCGACGCTGTCCGGGTGCCTGAGCGCGGTACGGGGATTACCCTGGGTATGCCCGCTGGCTGCACGGGGAAGGAGCGCTGAGCCGTGGCGGCATCCACCGTGAGCACGTTGCGCAGGGCGCGCCACGCCTACACCCATCAGCTCTCCGTGCACCAGCAGACCGCCTTGATCAGCTGGTTGGCTTTCCTCGGCACGTTCGGAGGAGTGCGGGCACTCACCTACGCCATCCGCGACAGGGTGCGGCCCTTCACGGACGTGCACATCGGCGAGCTGCACATCCACCACTACCTCTGGGGGATCTGCCTGCTCGCGGGCGTGGGGACCGCAGCGCTCTACGGCGACCAGCGGCCTGGCCCGCACCCTCTCATCGCCACCGCCTACGGCACGGGCGGCGCACTCATCGTCGACGAATTCGCCCTGCTGCTCGACCTGCAGGACGTGTACTGGGCCAGGCAGGGACGCTGGTCGGTCGACCTGGGCGTCGGCATCGCCGCGGCCGCCGGCAGCTATTTCGCCGCGGTGCCTTTCTGGCGGCGGCTGCTGCACCGCGGCTGAGCCTGGCCCGGGTGGACCGGCGGCCGCCATGCCGACCGGGTGGCACGCCCGGTCCCCACTCCCCCGGGCACACCGGTGGGTGGCGCCCACCGGCCGGGTGTGGCGCAGGGCGGCCGGCCACGCGGAGCAGGACCTTGGTCCCTCGTGACGGGCCTCGCGGAAACCTAGCCTCGGAGCAGGAACCATCGAAGGGCCGGACGCATGGTGTACCGGGACGCCTCGCTGGCTGAGATCCGCGTCTTCCTCGTCGACGGACACGCGGCCGTGCGGACCAGCCTGCGCGAGATGCTCGACGCCGAAGGTGACCTAGTCGTCGTGGGCGAGGCGCGCACCGCGTCCCATGCCCTGGCCCGGATGCCGGCACTGCGGCCGGATGTCGCCGTACTGGGCGTCGGGCTGCCCGACGGGCGCGGTGTGTCGGAGTGCCGGGAGATCCGGTCCCGCATGCCCGAGCTTGCGTGCCTGATGCTGACGTCGCGGCCCGACGACGAGGCGCTTCTCGATGCGATCATGGGGGGCGCGGCAGGCTATGTGATCAAGCAGATCCGCGGCGACCTCGTTGACGTGATTCGCGGCGTCGCTGCCGGGCTGTCGATGCTCGACCCCGGGGCGACCGCCGCGGTGCTCGGGGGCCTCCGGGCGGACCGGGGCGACGCCAGGTACGGCCGGCTCACCGACCTCGCCGAGGAGCAGCGCCGGCTCGTCGAGCTGATCGGTCAGGGGCTGACCAACCGGCAGATCGGTGCGCGGCTCTTCCTGGCCGAGCAGGCGGTCAGGGACGACGTGACGACCCTGCTCGCCGGGCTGGGTGTCGAACCCGCCTCCGCCGCCGAGCCGTCGGCCAGAAACCGCCATCGGGCCGGGTCGCCGTGAGGGCCTGGGCGGGCATCCCGGACAAGGGCGGCGCGGACCAGCGTGCCGCCGCAGCCGGTGTCCGGGTCGAGGAGCTCTCCAGAGACGAGTCGTTGCGGCTGCTCGCCAGCGTCCCCGTCGGGCGGGTGGTCTTCACCGCACGGGCGCTGCCGGCGATCCGGCCGGTCAACTTCGCCCTGGAGGACGGCGAGGTGGTGTTCCGCACGGGGATCGGGTCGAAGATGATGGCTGCCCTTCGCGAGCCGGTCCTGACCTTCGAGGCGGACGAGTTCGACGCGGCGACCCGCACGGGGTGGAGCGTCGTCGTCACGGGCCCCGCGCGGAGGGTACGCGACCCCGGAGAGATCGAGCGGGTCTCGCGGCTGCTGCCCACGTGGCTCCCGGACGTGGCGGAGTACGTCGTCCGGATCCGGCCGGCGCTGGTGTGGGGCCGGCGGATCACCCGTGGCCAGGCAGGACGCAGGGGCCGCGACGGGGATCATTACGGGGGGCAGGACGGCAGCGAGGGTGCCGGCTAGGCCACATCCCCGGGGACGGGCAGTGGCACCCGCCACTCGACCAGTGTGCCCCCTTCGGCCACGGGGCCGGCGTAGAGCTCACCCCCGAGCGCTCGGGCGCGTTCGGCGAGGTTGCGCAGACCGCTGCGTCGCCCTTCGGCCGGCACGCCGCAGCCGTCGTCCTGCACCCGAAGCAGGACCGTGCCGTGCGCCTCGACCAGCACCTCGACGTGGCCCGCGCGGGCGTGGCGGGCGACGTTGGACAGCGCCTCACGGACCACCGCGAGGAGTTGCTCGCCGATCCAGCCGGGGACCTGCGTGTCGATGAGGCCCTCCAGGCGTACCACGGGGGCAAAGCCGAGGGCCGCCTCTGCCTCCTTCACCGCCTCGAGGACGCGTGCCCGCAACCCTGCCGGACGTTCGGCGTCGGATGACTGCAGGGCGAAGACCGTGGAGCGGATCTCCTTGATCGTCTGGTCGAGACTGTCCACCGCCCGCATCACGCGTGAGAGCGCCTCATGCGAGTGGATCAGGGGGCTGGCGCTCTCCAGTGCCATGCCCGTGGCGAACAGCCGCTGGATCACGAGGTCATGCAGGTCACGGGCGATACGGTCGCGGTCCTCGAGCAGCGCGAGGCGCTCCGCGTCCCGGCGCCGCTCCGCCAGCTCAAGGACGACCGCGGCCTGGGCGGCGAAGGCCTCGAGCATCCGGACACTGGCGTCGGGGAACGGCGGCATCCCCACGCGGTCCCAGGCCGCGAGTATCCCGCGAACCTGCCCCGCCGCCCCGATCGGGACGTAGATCGCCGGACCCACCTCCAGCGTGTCGACGACCACCGGCGTAGCCCGCGGATCCTCGGCCAGGTTCGGGCTCGTCACCGCGGTTGCGGTCAGGTAGGCCTCACCTGCGAGGGACTCCCGCGGGAGTGTCAGGCCGTGCGCCTTGTCCGCGCCCGCCCCCGTCGCCGCCGAGACGACGAGGTTCGCAGTCTCGCTGCCCGACGTGGCGGCCTCCGGCAGGGCGGCGGCTACGAGGGCGACGTTGGTCATGTCGCGGGCCCGCTCCGTCATGAGGGTGAGGACCTCGGGGGTCGCCGCCCCGGAGAGCAGGATGCGCGTCACCTCGGAGCTGGCGGCGAGCCAGCGCTCGCGGCGCCGCCCCTCGTCGTAGAGCCGGGCGTTCTCGATGGTGACGCCCGCGGCCGCCGCGAGTGCCGAGACGATGATCTCGTCCTCGGCGTCGAACCCCGCACCTCCACGCTTGTCCGTGAGGTAGAGGTTGCCGAAGACCTTGCCGCGTACCCGGATCGGCACCCCGAGGAAACTCGTCATCGGCGGATGGCCGCGCGGGAACCCCACCGCGCTCGGATGAGCTCGCAGGTCGGGCACCCGCACCGGATGCGGCTCGTCGATCATCAGCCCGAGGACCCCGCGCCCCTCCGGGAGATGCCCGATGGCGGCCTTGGTCTGGTCGTCGATGCCGACGCTGATGAACCGGGCGAGGCGGGTGTTCTCTCCCAGGACGCCGAGCGCCCCGTAGCGCGCGTCGACGAGCGCGGCCGCCGCCTCGACGATCCGTTTCAGGACCTGCTCGAACTCGAGATCGCTGCCCACGGCCAGCACGGCCTCCCACAGGCGCCGCACCCGGTCCCGGGTCCCGACCATCGTGTCGATGCGCTGCCGCAGCTCCTGCAACAGCTCATCTAGCCGAAGCTCCGGGAGAGCCCCATGCTCCTCGGGTTCATCGGCGTCCCCGCGCTCCCCGCGATCCCCCGGGGACGACCGCCTGGATCCCGCCATGGCCGACTCCCCTCACTGCGACCTCGGGGCCGGGCGTCCCCTCCACACTAAGGCGGATTGTCCGAATCCGACTGGGAGACCGCACAGATGGGCAGGTCGCGGGCACGCCGGGCACGTCGGGGCACGCCAGGGCTGCGAGACGTGGTAGCCCTGCGTAGCCAGCAGGTCACTGATCGGCAACGGGGTGTCGCGGCGACGCCGGCCCGGGTTCGGGAAACAGGTCCGCCCCGTTCGGGACTTTCAGCCCTTGGTGCCTGCTCATCCGGCGCCTAGTGTCACGGCTGCCGGAACCATAGGACCGGCTCGGGGTGGGCCGAGGATCGGGTCGGCGACCTGCGGGGGCCAGCATGGATGACCGCCGTCGGCAGGAGATCGAGATCTACCTGCGCGCCGCCAACTACCTCGCGGCGGCTCAGATCTACCTGCACGACAACGTGTTGCTCCAGGAGCCGCTGCGGCCGGAGCACCTCAAGCCGCGGCTGCTCGGCCACTGGGGGACCTGTCCGGGCATCAACCTCTGCTACGCAGCCCTCAACCACCTGGTCCTGGACTACGACACCGATGTCCTGCTGGTGACCGGACCGGGGCACGGTGCTGCGGCGAACCTCGCGAACCTTTGGCTGGAGGGGACGCTCGGCGAGACCTACCCGGAATGTTCCCGCGACCGCGAGGGACTGACCCGGCTGGTGCGGGCGTTCTCCCAGCCGAACGGTTTCGCCAGCCACCTCAACCCGCTGGTGCCGGGGGTGATCCATGAGGGCGGGGAGCTGGGCTACGCCCTTGCCACCGCCTTCGGAGCCGCCTTCGACAACCCGGACCTGCTCGTGGCCTGCATCGTCGGGGACGGGGAAGCCGAGACCGGTCCGACTGCGGCGGCCTGGCATTCCACGAAGTTCGTCCACCATGCGGGTGACGGTGGTGTGCTGCCGATCCTGCACGTGAACGGCTACAAGATCTCCTCCCCCACGATCTTTGGCACCATGACCGACCGGGAGCTGCGTGAACTGTTCAGCGGCTACGGCTGGCGGCCGATCTTCGTCGGGGCCGACGACCCGGTGGCCCAGATGGTCACAGCCGTGGCCGATGCCTACGAGCACATCGCCGATCTCCGGCACGAGGCCCGGCAGGGATGGCGTCCCGACCGCCCGAACTGGCCCATGATCATCGCCCGCACCCCCAAGGGGTGGACCGGCATCCGGGAACTCGACGGCGAGCCCGTCGAGGGCACGTGGCGTGCCCACCAGGTGCCCGCCAGAGACGCCCGGGAAAACCTCGCGCACCTGTTCGCCGTCGAGGAATGGCTGCGGTCCTACCGGCCAGCGGAGCTCTTCGACGACAGTGGCCGCCCGGTGCCCGAGATCATCGCCGGGTGCCCGGCAGGCGACAAGCGGTTGGGGGCGTGTCCACACGCGAACGGCGGACGGCTGCGCCGCCCGCTGCGCCTGCCCGCCGTGGAGGACCACCAGGTGGAGGTCAAGGAGCCCGGCGTGGAGTCCGTGAGCGCCCTGCGCGTGACCGGCCGGTGGCTGGCGAAGGTGGTCGAGGCGAACGCCGACCAGCGCAACTTCCGGATCGTCTGCCCGGACGAGCTGGAGTCCAACCTGCTCGACGACCTGCTCACGGTCACACGACGGGTCTACGCCTGGCCACTCTCCCCCCATGACCGGGGCATCGCCCCGCAGGGGCAGGTCATGGAGGTGCTCTCCGAGCACACCTGCCAGGGCTGGCTCGAGGGGGACCTGCTCACCGGACGGCATGGACTGTTCCCGTGCTACGAGGCGTTCGCGGCGATCGTGGACAGCATGGTCAACCAGTACGCGAAGTTCCTCAAGACCGCACGCGAAGTGCCCTGGCGGGACTCCGTGGCCGCACTCAACTACCTGCTGACCTCGGAGGGCTGGCGTCAGGAACACAACGGCTACTCGCACCAGGGCCCCGGGTTCATCAACAACCTGCTCACCAAGAAGGCGTCGGTGACCCGCGTCTACCTCCCGCCGGACGCGAACACCCTGCTCGTCACGCTGGAGCAGTGCCTCGCCTCGACCGACTGCGTCAACCTCGTCGTGGCCACCAAACAGCCGCTTCCGCAGTGGCTGTCGATGACCGACGCACGGATGCACTGCCGGGCCGGCGCCTCGGAATGGGCTTTCGCCAGCAGCGCCGACGCCGCACAGGCAGATGTCGTACTCGCCGGGGCAGGCGCGGTCCCCACGGTCGAGACCCTCGCCGCGGCCGCGCTGCTGCGCGCCGACGCGCCGGCCCTGCGCGTCCGCGTCGTCAACCTGGTCGATCTGCTCGCACTCCAGCATCCCGACGACCATCCGCACGGCCTGCCGGAGCGGGAGTTCGCCCGCCTGTTCGGGGAGAGCACACCGGTGGTGATGTTCTTCCACGGCTACCCGGTGGCGGTGCACCAGCTCGTCCACCACCGTCCCGACCCGGCAAGGTTCCACGTCAAGGGCTACGTCGAGGAGGGGACCACCACGACGCCTTTCGACCTGCTCGCCGCCAACGGCGCCACCCGCTACCACATCGCGATCGAAGCGCTGCGCCGCACCGAAGGGTGGGCGAGCGCCGCGGGCCGGCTGGTCCCGGAGTACACGGAGAGGCTGGCGGAGACCCGTCGCCACGCGCTCAGGCACGGCGTCGACCCGCCGGAGATCCGGGACTGGACCTGGCGGTGATGGACCATGAGCATCACCAGGAACCCGGGTCGGGCGAGGATGCCGACCCGCTGCATCCGCCGCCTCCGCCTCGATCCCAACCCGCTGCGGCGGACCTCCGACCGCCTCGAGGGAGCCGTGCTCGGGGTACTTCTCGTACTCACCCTCTGCGCCCTCGTCGTGGCGGCGATCGTCACGCTCAACGTCTACCGGACGGGGGTGGGTATCGAGCGCGCGCAGGCCCTCGAGCGCCACCCGATCACCGCAGTCCTGATGGAGGACGCCGTCGCGACCGCCAGCACCGTCGAGTCGAGTCAAGTCAGCCCGACGCACCCGCCGACGAAGGCGAGGTGGACGGCACCGGACGGCACCGCCCGCCGTGGCCCGGTGCCCGCCCAGATGGGGAGCGAGGCGGGCTCCAAGGTCACCGTGTGGGTCGACGCGACGGGCCGCCCGGTGACCGAGCCGCAGCACCGCGTCGAGACCGTGACCCGGACCCTGCTGACCGGGGCGGGCGTCGCTGCGGGGGCGATCGTCGGGCTGCTGCTGCCCTATCAGGCGTTCCGGCACAGACTCGACCGCCGCCGGCTGCGCCAGTGGGAGGACAGCTGGGCCAGTGTGGAACCGCAGTGGAGCGGGCGCCGGCGCTGAGCAGCCGGCCGGCGGGCACCGAGGCTCACCGGTAAGGCAAGCTGAACAGGAGGGAGCAGCACCATGGACGAGAACGGACCCCATGAGGGTTACCCGGTAGCCGTACGGGCACGGCTCGACGAACCGCTCAGCCGCTGGCTGTGGCTGGTCAAGTGGCTGCTGGTGATCCCGCACTACGTCGTGCTCATCGTGCTGTGGCTGGCGTTCCTGCTCCTCACGGTCGTGGCGTTCGTGGCGATCCTGCTCACCGCGCGCTACCCGCGCGCCGTCTTCGACTTCAACGTCGGTGTGCTGAGGTGGTCATGGCGGGTGCGCTACTACGCCTACGGTGCGCTGGGCACCGACCGCTACCCGCCGTTCACCCTCAAGGACGTGCCCGACTACCCGGCGGGTCTGGAGATCCGCTATCCGGAGAGGCTGTCCCGCGGTCTCGCGCTCGTGAAGTGGTGGCTGCTGGCGATCCCGCACTACGTGGTCGTGGCGTTCTTCGTCGGCGGGTTCAGCTGGACCGGACGCGAGGGCGACGAGGTCTCCGGCGTCGGGCTTATCATGATCTGCGCGCTGTTCGCGGCCGTGGCGCTGTTGGTCACCGGCCGCTACCCGGGCGGGCTGTACGACTTCGTGCTGGGCATGAACCGCTGGACGCTGCGGGTCGCCGGCTATGCGGCGCTGATGACCGATGCCTACCCGCCGTTCCGGATCGACTTCGGCGGCACCGAACCCACGGCGCAGCCTGTCCCGCCGACGTTCCGTCCTGCGACGCCAGGCGGTGCCGTCTAGGGCAGGCCCGGTGGATCTGGTTCGAGTAGGGAGCCGGTCAGCCGGGCGAGTTCGCAAAGCGAAGGAGGACCAACACCCGCCCTACCTCACAGCAGGTGCAGCTCGCGTGACCGCCGCACCGCCTGGCGCCGGCGGGACACACCGAGCTTCCGGTAGGCGCTCTTGAGATGAGTCTTCACGGTATTGACGGACAGATGCATCTCGGCGGCGATCTCCTCGTTCGACAGCATCGCGGCCAACTGCCGGAGCACCGCGCGCTCCTGCCCGGTGAGTGGATCGACGAACGCGGTCGGCCGTCCGGGGGTGGGCTGCCCGGCAGGAGTCCTCAACGTGGTCATGACGTCCCCGTCGGTGACCCCGTCGGTGAGCCACCCGTGCCGTGCGCCGAGGTCAGCGCCGTGATCCAGCATCTGCCGCAGCCACGGCGCGACCAGGAGGAACGGGCGGCGCAACCCATCCGGGGCCGCCGCGTCGAGCGCGACCTCCAGGGAACGCCGGGCCCGAAGGGGCTCTCCCACGCTGCTCGACGCCAAGGCGTCGAGCAGCCAGGCCTCGACACCGACCCGCGGCTCTCCGTCCAGCCCGGCCAGGAGCGGGCCGATCTCACGACGGGCCCGCCGGGGGTCGCCGGCCGCGAGCGCTGCGCGCCCCCGCACGACGAGACATGGCGCTGCCCGCGAGGCCGCGAGATGTTCCAGGATCTCGAGGGCGTGGTCCGGCCTGCCGCAGGCGATCTCGACCTCGGCCTCTGCCGCCGCCAGCCTGATCCGCCCGTCGAGCGCGGCGGGTTGTGCCCTTCCCTGCTCCCGGCACCGCATGAGCACTGCAACGGCGGCCTGCCGGTCGCCGCGATCGCACGCCAGCTGGGCGTGCAGCGGCGCGATGCCAACCTCGACCGCGGGATCCGGTGGGCCCTGGCCTCCGGCGGCGTGCACCAGGCGCAGCCGCGCCCATGCCGCATCCGGCTGGTGGCGATCCGCCGCCACCTGGGCGAGAGCCAGGTGCAGGGCACGTGTCCGGGACGGCAGAACGGCCAAGGTC
>JBOHCZ010000288.1:0-1964 GCA_050699195.1 Streptomycetales bacterium | reverse complement strand
CCGCGGGTCAGCGCGGCTCGGCACCCGCCGCGGAGAGGGTGTCAGCCAGCCAGTCGGCGCTCTGCGGCCGGTAACGGTACGTGCGGTTGTTGGCCACGTGGTTGCCGTCCTCGATCATCAGCAGCCGGGTGGGCCCGGCCGCCTCCCGCGCGAGGCGCTCGGCACCCTCCGGCGGCAGCAGTCGGTCCTGCCTGCCGAACACGACGAGCAGGGGGCAGCTGATCCGCCGGGCGACACCCTCGAGCGTCAGCGTCGACGCGTGCGCCCTGGCCGCCTGCTCGGTGTCGAGGTGCGAGCGGACCCGGAACGCCTCGCGCGTGAGACCCGGCAGGCCGTCCCACGCGGCGCCGAAGTCGTACGGTCCGGCCAGCGCCACGCAGGCCCTGATACGCGCGTCGAAGGCGGCCGCCCGCGGGGCGTAGTAGCCGCCGAGGCTGACCCCCCACACGCCGATGCGTCCGGCGTGCAGGTCGGCACGTCCAGCCACCCAGTCGAGGACGGCGCGCACCGGCACCTCGTAGTCACCCCGGATCGGGAGGTGGTACTCCGCCTCACCCTGGCCCGGCCCGTCGAAGGCGAGCGTGGCGAGCCCGCGGGCGAGGAAGAACGTCTCGTAGGAGTCCATCTCCTCCTTCGCCGAGTCCAGGCCCGCGATCATCAGCACCACCGGGGGGCGTCCGGCGCCCTGCGGGCGGCGCAGGATGCCCGCGAGCGCGCCGTCGAGGAACGGGATCTCGACGCGCTCCCCCGGCGGCCGGAGATCGGGAAGCGCGAGCTGGCGGCACTCGACGGCCTTGCGGTGCGCGGCCCGCATCTCCTCCGGCGCCCCGACGAACAGGAACTTGCCGAAGTGGTAGCACACGGCCGCACGGGTGAAGTGCCCGGCCGCCGACAGCCGGTGGCCGCCGGCCCTGGCGTCGTGGCCGAGGTCCTCGTGCACGGCCGCCCGTTGCGACCAGGCCGCGCACCAGTCCTCCCACCGCTCGATGGAGGCGGTAACCTCCTGGAAGTCCGGGAGGGGCACGCCGTTCGCGACGAAGCGCGGCGCCCAGTGCGCGAGCGCCGCCGCCACCCGGCTATCGGGCGGCACGGGTGTGGGGAGCACGGGGACCGGGAGCACGGGCACCACCGGCACCACCGCCGCCGCACAGCCGCCTGCAGCACCGGCATCGGCACCGGCTCATGGGCGGGCCCAGTACTGCAGCGAGGACTTCGAGGCGGTGAGCGCCTCAGGGGTCTCGAAGCCGGGGGCCATGGATGCGGAGGTGCCGGGCAGCACCTCGTGGTGTTCGATGTTGAGCAGCCTCAACCAACTCTGCTGGCCCATCGTGAGGGCGACGAAGCAGCCGAGCTCGACGAGCTCCGGCTCGCTGAAGTGGCGGTGCAGGCGCTCCCAGAACGCGCCACCGGTGTCGAGCCGCCATGTGATCGCCTCGGCGTAGGCCAGCGCGGCCTTCTCCCGCTCGTCGTACCGGTCGGACTTCTCGAAGTTGAGCAGCTCGTCGTACTGCGCCTCGCGGAGCCCCTGCCGGGACGCCTGCAAGGAGCGCTGGTTGCCGCAGTACTCGCACTTGACGCTGCGCGACACATAGACCCGGCACAGCTCCTTGATCGCGTGGTCGCACACCCCCCCGCGGAAGATCGCCTTCCAGGAGTCGGCGAAGGCCCAGAAGCAGGCCGGCACGTGGGCCCGCACGGCGGAGCTCTCCGGGCGCGGCGTGCCTTCGCGACGGCACCGCTCCATCTCCCCCTGCATGTCGGTGTCCATCGCGTCGAGGGCTACATAGCTGATCCGCTGGTCCTGACCCATCGGGCTCTCCTATGCACACGATTGCGGTAGCGCGAGTCTAGAGCCCCTCGCCGGGCGGGTGCGGTTCCGTACGGGGGCGGGTGCCGGGCCGTGCCCGTGCGGCCTCGCCGGGTCAGCCGGCCATGGACCGGCTGCGGCCGGCCCGCGTGCGGGC
>JBOHCZ010000287.1:0-2664 GCA_050699195.1 Streptomycetales bacterium | reverse complement strand
ACGACATGCTGCGTGCTGTCGCGTCCTCGGGCGCCCAGGTGCGCCGGGCCGCGACGGCGGCGCAGGAGACAGCGGTTCCCCGGCTGGCCCGTGCTCCCGGCGTGCGCGCGAGTGCCCAGGACAGCGCCAGATGCTCGCGCGCCCGCGTGACCCCGACGTAGAGCAGCCGCCTCTCCTCCTCGATCTCGTCCGCCGTCTCGGCGTAGGCGATCGGCACGGTGCCCTCCGCGAGACCGGTGAGGAAGACGACATCCCACTCGAGGCCCTTGGCGGCGTGCAGGGACGCCAGGGTGACCCCCTCGACCGTGGGGGCGTGTTGTGCGGCGGCGCGCCCGTCGAGCTCCGCGACGAGGTCGGGGAGCCCCGCACCGGGCCGGGACCCGGCGAACTCGTCGGCGAGCCGGGCCAGCGACGCGAGGGACTCCCATCGCTCGCGGGCGGCACCCGACCCGGCCGGCGGCTCCGCAGCCCACCCCCCTGCCGACAGGACGTCGCGGGTATCCGCCGCCAGGTCGTCGCCGCCCGGCGCGGAGCGGCCCGCACCCCGGAGCAGCAGTACCGCCTGGCGTACCTCGGGCCGTTCGAAGAACCGCTCCGCCCCGCGCAGCATGTACGGGATCGCGGCGTCGGAGAGCGCCTGCTCGTAGGTCTGCGACTGGGCGTTGGTGCGGAACAGCACCGCGATCTCGCTGGCCCGGACACCCCCCTCGATGAGCGCCCCGATCCGGCGCGCGACGGCCGCGGCCTCGGCCGGCTCGTCGGGATGCTCGGTGAACGTGGGCTCGGGCCCCCCGCGACGCTGCGCGACCAGTTCGAGGCGGTGCCGGGCCGCCTCCCCGGCGCGCCCGAGCACCGCGTTGGCCAGGCGTACGACCTGCGGGCTTGAGCGGTAGTCGCGAACCAGCCGGATCAGCGCGGCCGCCGGGTGGCGCTGCGGGAAGCCCAGCAGGAAGTCGGGCGTCGCCCCGGCGAAGGAGTAGATCGTCTGGCTGGCGTCGCCGACGACGCACACGTCGTCACGCTCCCCGAGCCAGAGATCGAGCAGCCGCTGCTGGAGCGGGCTGACGTCCTGGTACTCGTCGACGACGAAGTGGCGGTACTGCCCCCGGACCGCCTCCGCCACGTCGGCCCGGTCCTCCAGCATGCCGACGGTCAGCAGCAGCACATCCTCGAAGTCGATAACCCCCCGTTCCCTCTTGACCTGCTCGTAGGCCGTGTAGGCGCGGGCGATCTCCACGGGGTCACGCGGGGGCCTGCGCTGCGTCTTGGCGACCGCGGCCGGGTAGTCGTCGGGGGCGGTCTGCGTGACCTTCGCCCACTCGATCTCGGCCGCCAGGTCACGGATCTCGGTGCGCTCCGCGCGCAGCCGGCACCGTCCGGCGGCCTCGGCGACGAGCGGCACCTTGCGGTCGGCGATGCCCGGGGGGTGGCCTCCCACGACCCGCGGCCAGAAGTACTGGAGCTGGCGCAGGGCTGCCGCGTGGAACGTGCGGACCTGAACGGGGCCGGCACCGAGCTGGCGGAGCCGGCCGCGCAGCTCGCCGGCCGCGCGCGTCGTGAAGGTGACCGCGAGCACCGTGGGGGCCGAGAGCACGCCGGTCAGGGTCCCGTAGGCGATGCGGTGCGTGATCGCCCGCGTCTTCCCGGTGCCGGCCCCGGCGAGCACGCAGACCGGGCCGTGCAGCGTGGTCGCGACGGCCCGCTGCTCGGGGTCGAGGCGCTCCAGCACGGTCTCCGGATGCACGTCGGTCACCGGCCCATCCTGCCATCGGCGCCGCCCGGGGGTCAGCCGGCTCGCAGCGGCCGGGAAGACTGGCGGCCCCCCGCCGGTTGTGCCATGTGGCCAGATCCGACCACGAGGAGTAGGGGCCCAATGACGGCACAGGTCACGGGGACACCGGTCACGCTCTACACCACTCCCTGGTGCGGTTACTGCCGGCGGTTAAAGCGGCAGTTCGACCACGAAGGCATCGGCTACGCCGAGATCGACATCGAGGGGGACCCGCGGGCGGCGGACTACGTGATGGCGGTCAACGGCGGCAACCAGACGGTTCCCACCGTGGTCCTGCCCGACGGGACGGCGCTGACCAACCCCTCGCTGACCGAGGTAAAAAAGCAGCTCGCCGGGCGCTGAGCAGGCCCGGAAGCTACCTGTCCCCGGACGGCCGCCAGACCGACAGCGCTGGCGGCAGCGGCGTGCCGTACCAGGTCTCGATGAGCCGGTGCGCGATCGAGACGGGGGGCGGCAGGATCACCTCGGCGTTCTCGATGGCGGCCGCCAGCTCCGCCCGGCTGAACCAGCGCGCCTCGACGATCTCCTCGCCGTCCACGGCGATCTCGGTGGTCACCGCGCGCGCGGTGAAGGCGAGCATCAGGCTCGACGGGAAGGGCCACGGCTGGCTCGCGACGTAGTGGACGTCGCGGACCCGGACCCCGGCCTCCTCGTGGACCTCGCGCAGCACTGCCTGTTCGAGTGACTCCCCCGGCTCGACGAAGCCCGCGAAGGCCGAGAACCGCCGCGGCGGCCAGCGCGGCTGGTGGCCCAGCAGGCACCGACCGTCGTCGTCCACCACGAGCATGATCACCGCGGGATCGGTGCGCGGGTAGTGTTCCGCGCCGCAGCGGGGGCAGCGCCGCAGATGCCCGGCCGCCGCCACCTCGGTC
>JBOHCZ010000286.1:0-9496 GCA_050699195.1 Streptomycetales bacterium | reverse complement strand
CTCGTGGGACGGGTCTCCGGGCGGGGTGAACAGCTGCGCCGCGTGGTTGGTGCGGCCGTCCCAAGGGCCGTGGAGGTCGAAGCCGGTCACCGTCGCGTAGTCGAGGTAACGGAAGATCTCGGGGCTCTGGAAGCCGGCACGGATCTCCTCCAGGCCGGGCGGCAGCACCACGCTCAGCGAGTAGTGCCGGCCGGCCTGCTCACCGTAGGCGTCGAGCTGCCGGCGGAACTCCGCGAGCAGCAGCGTGAGGTTGCGCCGATCCACTGCCCGCACGACGTTCCCGCGCGCACCCGCGCTGCCCGGCCACTCCCAGTCGATGTCGATGCCGTCGAACACCCCGGACGCCGCGCCCGGGCCGCCCTGCGGCCTGCCGTCGAGCCGGGGCAGGTTGCCCTCGATGAACAGGTCGATGCAGCTCGCGGCGAAGGCCCTGCGGGACGCGGCCGTGCGGGCGGCGTCGGAGAAGTACCTCGACTCGCCCCACCCGCCCAGGGAGAAGACCACCTTGAGGGCCGGGTACCTGGCCTTGAGTTCGCGGATCTGGTGGAAGTTGCCGGCCAGCGGCTGGCTCGCGGTGTCGCCGACCCCGTCGACCGACTCGGGTGCCTCGAACCGCCGCTGGTAGTCGCCAAAGGCGTCCGCCTGGCCTCGCTTGTTGGACTCGAAGCAGCGCCCGTCGCGGGAGATGCTGCCGAACGAGTACTCGATGTGGGTCAGCTCGGCAGCGGCGCCCGAGGTGTCGATGTCCTTCACCAGGTACCCGCGCTGGTAGATACGCCACTGCGCGAAGTCCGCGATCTTGAGGTAGGAGGGCCGCTCGGGTCTCCCGGCCGTGCCACCCGAGATGGCCGTCACCGCGACAGCGGCGGCCACGGCGATCAGCACGGCGATCAGCACGAGGACCGCGACCAGGGTGAGGGGGGCTCTACGGGACACCGTCGCCGGCCCCGTCAGCGCCGCGCCGGGCTGCGCCAGGCACCGCTCGACCTCGTCACCCAGGCCAGCGGCAGCGTCCAGAGGGCGAGGGCGGCGTCCACGACACGCAGTACGGGGAAGCCCAGGCCCAACAGCAGGTACCGGGGACGCCGCCGGACCGCGGCCATCACGCAGGTGAGGATGTAGTCGGGGACGACCAGGGCGAGGGCGAGCAGCGCGAGCGGCGCATAGCCGCTCAGCGTTTCGTACACGCCCGCGAACACCTCCCACGACAGCAGCGCGCCGCCGGTGAGCAGCGGCAGGACCAGCGCCAGCAGCACGACCAGGGCGGCCAGCAGCCCCACCGCGGCGACCATGGACTCCAGGACGAACAACCCCAGCGCCAGCCAGAACAGGCTCGGCCACAGGCCGTTGTAGCGGACCGTCTGCCAGAAGCCGAGGCTCCAGCGCCGCACCTGCCGGACGTAGTCGCCCACGGTGTCCGGGTCCTGGGATGTGGCGCGGATGTCGGGCGAGAACCCGATCCGGCCCAGCCGCTTGCGGTGCACCTGAAAGGTCATGTTGAAGTCCTCGATGATGAGCCCGGGCGGGTTCATCTCGATCTTGCGCAGCACATCCGCGCGGTAGACACTCGCGAACCCGGGTGCGATGTGGGTGACGTTGATCAGGCGCCATGTCTGGCCGAACCTGAACAGGTGCTGGAGCAGCGTGTAGAGGCGGTCCCGGTAGGCCGCGATGACCTGGCCGACCGTGGAGACCCTCCCCGGATCCCACGTGATCGCTGCATAGCCCGCGACCGCGGCTACCCCGGCGTCGGCGAGCAGGCGACGCGCCCCGCACAGGTAGTGCGCGTCGATCTTGGAGTCCGCGTCGAGGAAGAGCACCGCGTCGTAGCGCTCCGCCAGCCGGAAGTGACCGATCGTTGCTTCCAGCGCCCCGGCCTTGCCCTGGTTGGGGAACACCTCGAGGACGTTCGTGCCGCTCTCCCGTGCGATGTGCGCGGTGGCGTCCGTGGATGCGTCGGAGGCGACGTAGATGTCGCAGAGCGGCAGCAGCCCGGTGATCGACGTGATGCTGTCCCGGATCACCGGCTCCTCGTTGTGGGCGGGGATGATCGCGGCGATGCTGATCGGGGGCGAGCGCGGGCCCGCCGGCGGGAGGTAGACCGCGCCCGTGGTGGCCACGTGCGGCGCGCCGGCCACGCCGATGATCGCGTACGTCGGGGGCGCCGCGCATCGGTCCTGCCACCGCGAGGTCAGCGTCTCCTCCAGCCAGCGCAGCCCGCTCACACAGCTCCACAGCCCCAGGTTCACGCCGATCGAGAGGGCGGCGACCACGGCGAGCGGCACCCCCGCCCGGGCGCCGATGGCCTGCCAGACCATCACCAGAACGAGCAGGCCGGCACCACATGCCGTAGCGATCGCGAGCCTCTGCGTCACCGGCTTCGCCACGTCGGGCGTCTCCTCCCCCAGCGGGCCTGCCTCGATGGCACCCCGATGGCACCCCGATGGCACCACCGTAGGCGCAGAGCATCAGCCGGGCGCGGCGAAGAGTCGAGAGTTCTTCGAGCGAAATGCCGGGAAGGCCGGAAACTTGGCTGGCGGGCTCCTACTGTGACTTCCAGGAGCGAGGGCACCTGACGGAGGGGGGACCGTCATGCGGGTGGCCATGCACCAGCCACATTATCTGCCGTGGCTCGGCCACATCGACAAGATCGACCGCGCAGAGCTGTTTCTCTTCGTGGACAACGTGCAGTTCGAACGCAAGGGCTGGCAGAACCGCAACTACGTCAAGACGCCCAACGGCCCGGCAATGCTGACCATCCCGGCGGCCCGGCGCGACCGTCGCCAGCTCATCTGCGACCAGGTCGTCGACGAGTCGCGCGCGTGGCGCGAGAAGCACCGCCGGACCATCGAGTCCAGCTACTGCAGGGCGCCGCACTGGGCGACCTACGCCGCGGAGCTCCTGGCGGTGTACGACCTGACGGCGGAGTACCTGGTCGAGTACGCGGTGGAGTCGACGATGGCCGTGCTGCGGGGGTTCGGGGTGACGACGCCTTGTGTGCGTGCGAGCAGCCTCGGCGAGGTTCCCGGGGCCAAGACCGCGCTGATCGCCGAGCTCGCCGCCCGGGTGGGAGCGACCACCCTCGTCTCGGGCGACGGCTGCCGGAGCTACCTCGATGTGGAGCTGCTCGAGCATCGCGGCGTCACCGTGGAGTGGCAGAACTTCGTGCATCCGGCCTACTCCCAGATCCATCCGGGACTGGGGTTCGTTCCCCGGCTCGCGGCCTTGGACCTGCTCGCCAACGTCGGACCGGAGGGTCTCACGCTGCTCCGCGAGACGCGGCGCGACGCGCGGCCGGCGCCGGCCCCGCAGGTGCGCTAAAAGGCGTGCCGTGAGAGTCCTCGTCGCCGGAGGGGGATCCCGCAATGAGCACCGACTGGTCCGGGCACCGGGTTCTGGTCCTGGCGCCGCACCCCGACGACGAGATCCTCGGCTGCGGTGGTTTGATCGGCCGGGTCAAGAACGCTGGCGGTGAGGTGTACGTGCAGTTCATGACTGTCGGGGACGCAGCTGACTTCTCCGGCACCGGCCGGTCCACAGGCTCGGAGCGGTTGCGTGAGATCGACCAGGTGGCGGGCTTCCTGCGGCTGGACGGGCACCACGTCGCGTTCCCCGGCCCCGAACACCACCTCAGGCTCGACGCCATGCCACGGCTCGAGCTGCTGACCATGCTCGAGCGCACCAGCCCGCTGTCGATCACGGCACTGCGGCCGACCGTCGTGGTCCTGCCCGAGATCACCAGCTACCACCAGGACCACAGCGTGACGGCGCAGGCGGGCATGACGGCGCTGCGCCCCGGCGAGGACGGGGCCAAGCACCAGCCCGCCGCCGTGCTCGCGTACGAGGAGGTCGCCGACGGCTGGTCGGTGGACGCCCTGCCCCCGCCCAACCTCTTCGTCGAGCTCGGGGAGGACGAGCTCGACACCAAGATCAAGGCACTCGCTCTGTACGCGAGTCAGTGGCGCGAGCACCCGAGCCCGCGGTCGGAGCTGGCGCTGCGCAGCCTGGCCGCGGTCCGTGGCGCGCAGAGCGGCACCGAGCTCGCCGAGGGCTTCCGCTGTCTCCGCTGGCGTGTGTTAGCGCCCTGCCCAGGAGGTGCTCGTGACGAACTACCGGATGACGGCGGCCGTCGCCGGGGGAGCCGGGTTCATCGGCTCCCACTTGGTCGACTACCTGCTCGCCGGGGGCCACCGGGTGGTCGTGATCGACGACTTCTCGACCGGGTCGCGGGCCAACCTCGCAGCCTCGCTCGGCCACCCCCGCCTCAACCTCGTCGAGGGCTCGGTCCTCGACGAGGACGCCGTCGAGGACGTGGTCGCGCGGTGCGACACGGTGTTCCACCTCGCCGCGGCGGTGGGTGTGCACACGATCCTGGAGCGCACGGCCGAGTCGCTGCGCACCAACCTGCACGGCACCGAGACCGTGCTGCGGGCCGCCGCCCGCCACGGATGCCGCTTCCTGTTCTCCTCGACCAGCGAGATCTACGGCAAGAACGTCGCCGACGGGCTGCGGGAGGACGACGACCGCATCATGGGGTCGACGCTGACCAGCCGCTGGTCCTACGCTGCGGCCAAGGCGATCGACGAGCTGCTCACGTACTGCTACTGGCGCGACCAGGGACTGCCGGCGGTCATCGTGCGGCTGTTCAACGTCGTGGGTCCGCGCCAGACCGGCCGCTACGGCATGGTCCTTCCCCGGTTCGTCGACCAGGTGCTGTCGGGGCGGCCCCTCACGGTCTACGGCGACGGCACCCAGACGCGCTGTTTCTGCGCGGTGACCGACATCGTGCCGGCGCTCGTCGCGCTCGTCGAGACGCAACGGGCCGCGGGCCAGGTCGTGAATCTCGGCGGCACGGAGGAGGTCGCGATCAGTGACCTCGCGGAACGGGTCAGCAGCATCGTGGGGGCGCGGGGGTCGGTCGTGCACGTGCCCTACGAGATGGCGTACGGGCCGGGGTATGAGGACATGCAGCGCCGGGTACCCGACATCTCGCGAGCGCGGGATCTCGTCGGCTTCGAGCCGACAACGGGCTTGGACGAGGTGATCCGCGCCATGGTAGCGTCCCGGTCGCGGCCGGCCCAGCTGGCCTCCGCGACCGTCCCCGTGGGAGAGGTCCTGGGAGCCGGCTGATGGGCCCGAGCCGGTCCTCGCCGCCCCGCGAGCCCCCCGCCGTCGATCTCGTCGTGATCGGCCTTGGGTATGTGGGATTGCCGCTGGCCCGCGAAGCATCCCGGGCGGGCCTCTCGGTGTGCGGGTTCGACCTCGACCAGGACGTCGTGTCGGAGCTCACCGCCGGCCGCTCGCACATCAACGACCTCGCGGACGCCGACGTGGCGGAGCTGGTCGAACGTGGCTTCTCGGCGACCACCGACCCTGCGGTGCTCGGCCGCGCCGCCGTTGCCGTCGTGTGCGTGCCCACCCCCGTGTCGCCCGACGGCCGGCCCGACCTTTCGGCCATGATCGCGGCCGCCGACTCGCTCGTGCGCCACCTGCGTGCAGGCATGCTCGTCGTCCTGGAGTCGACCACGTATCCCGGCACCACAGACGAGGTGCTCCGCCCGCTCCTGGAAGCCTCGGGCCTGGTTGCCGGCGAGGACTTCTACCTGGCCTTCTCGCCGGAGCGCATCGACCCCGGCAACCCGACCTTCGGGCTGAAGAACACCCCCAAGATCGTCGGCGGCCACACCCGTGCCTGCACGCAGCGCGCCTGCGCCTTCTACGGCTGGTTCGTCGACACCGTCATCCCGGCCCGCGGGACGCGGGAGGCCGAGATGGCCAAGCTGCTGGAGAACACCTATCGCGACGTCAACATCGCGCTCGTCAACGAGATGGCGAAGTTCTGCCAGGAGCTCTCCGTGGACCTTTGGGACGTGATCCGCTGCGCGTCGACCAAGCCGTTCGGCTTCCAGGCCTTCTACCCGGGACCTGGGGTCGGCGGGCACTGCATCCCCATCGATCCGAAGTACCTGTCCTACCGGGTCCGCATGCTCGGCTACCCGTTCCGTTTGCTCGAGGTGGCCCAGGAGATCAACGCCGCCATGCCGGACTACGTCGTACGCCGGGCGCAGGACATCCTCAACCGGGACGCCAAGGCGCTGCACGGTGCGCGGGTGCTGCTGCTCGGCGTCACCTACAAGCCCAACGTCAGCGACCAGCGCGAGTCGCCGGCCCGGCACGTCGCCCGTCACCTGCGCCGGCTCGGCGCGGACGTGGTCTACCACGACCCGTACGTGCGGGAGTGGCACGTCGACGGCGAGCCGGTGCCGCGTACCGACGACCTGAACGCCGAGCTGGCCTCGGCCGAGCTGACGATCGTCCTGCAGGGCCACAGTGGCTACGATCTCGGCGAGATCGCCCGCAAGGCGAGAAAGCTCTTCGACACTCGGGGGCAGATCGCCGACACCCAGGTCGAGCGTCTCTTAAGGCCTCGCGGTCCGGCGGCCACCCGGTCCGGGAAGGAGGGGATCACGAGCCGCATCCCACTCGTGATCCCCTCGGGCGATCATCAGCAGTTGATCAGCTCCGGTGACTGATTGAGGAGCTGGCGCCGTGCCGACACGAAGTCGCGGTAGACGCTCTCATCTGCCGCGGGGGTGAACACGCCGACGCCGTGGCAGTTCTGGAAAGCGATCCGTACGCCGAAGTGGCGCTGGAGAGCTTCGCGCATGGCGTCGCTGGCCATTGCGCGAAGGAGCTGACCTTGTGCCTCATCGCTGGGCGGCGGCGCCTGATCCTGCGCGAAGGACGAGCCGGTCTCGTCGGTGCGGCTGACGAGGTTACTGATCACCTGCCAGGCGTAGGGCAGGGACTCCCGGATGCACGTGATGAAGTCCTGGTCGGTGACGGTGTCTCGTTGCGCGCGATGCATCAGTGCTGTGGATACGTTGAGCGACATGTGAGCTCCCTTCGGTAGCGACGGTGCCCTGATGAATATAGTTTTCATTGTCGGTCGTCGCGACGTGACACGCCGCCGTGGTCTTCGGTGGTCGGGCGTGAACCGCAGCAAGCCCCCGACGCTCATCCGCCGGGGCGGCCGACCCGCAGCGGGCGCTCGACGCGGATCCGGCCGCCGCGGCGTTCTTCCAGGCGCTCGACCACAGGAACACCTACGCGGTGCTTTACCGGATGCAAGGAGGCCGGCGACCCGGCCAGGCGCGTCGCGCGCTACCTGGACATGCTTGCCCGCCACGAGAAGCCCTACCCATAGTGGTGGCCGGACATGGACAGGCCTGGCGCCTCGGGGCGCCGCGCGATCTACGCTCGCGCCAGGGGCCCCCAGGCCTCGCATTCCGCACCCGCCCCGCACACCGCTTCCGTACACCCCTAAATCCGCACACCCGAGGAGGAGCCGTGCATCGACGGCGTCTGGCCCTCGCCCTGACCGGTGCCGGCACGGCGGCGTTACTCGCCGCCTCGCCTGCCTCAGGCATCACGAGCAACGGCGTCCCCGACGACGGCGAGCACCCGTACGCGGGGGCGATGCTGTCCTCGGCGCAGGCCCCCGGCATCCGGTGCAGCGGCACCATGCTCTCGCCCACCGTGTTCCTCACCGCCGCGCACTGCACCGACGGCCTGATCGCCCGCGGGCAGCGGGACGCCTTCGTCACGCTCGACGAGCACTACGTGCAGGGCCAATCGGCGGTCATGCGCGGCACCATGCACCAGGACCCCAGCTTCCCGAGCAGCTCGAGCGACCCGCACGACATCGCGGTCATCGTGCTCGACCAGCCGGTCCGGCTCGACACCTTCGGTGCGCTGCCGAAGGCCGGGCAGCTGGACGAGATGGCTGACGCGAAGCAGTTGCGGGACACCGTCTTCGAGGTCGTGGGCTACGGCGTCCAGGAGGCCGTGCGCGGCCCGGGCGGGCACACCTTCCCGGGCTCCGGCAGCCGGCGCAAGGCCCACGAGTCGTTCGACGCCATCAACAAGTCGTGGCTGCGGCTGTCGCAGAACCAGGCCAGGGGCGACGGCGGCGCCTGTTTCGGCGACTCCGGCGGGCCGAACTTCCTCGGCGGCGAGAGCGACGTCGTCGCGGCGATCACGATCACCGGCGACGCCCCCTGCTACGCGACCAACGTCGTCTACCGCACGGACACCCCGACCGCGCGGGCGTTCCTCGACGACCACGTCGCGCTGCCGTAGGCCGTCGTGGGTCGCGTCCGGTCCAGACCTGGCGCACCCCACCTGCCGCGTCGGTGAGGGTGAAGGGGTCGGTCACCGCATCCGCCATGCCAGTAGTCTGCGGCCGTGCCGGGCGATAACGCACTCCGCGATCTGCTGCACGCCGCCGTCACCGCGATCGGCGGGGTCGAGCGGCCCGGCCAGGTACGGATGGCCGAGGAGGTCGCGGACACCCTGTCCACCGGCGAGCACCTGCTCGTGCAGGCCGGCACGGGGATCGGGAAGTCGCTCGCGTACCTGGTCCCGGCGCTCGCGCACAAGGACGCCGACGGGCACGCCGTCGTCGTCGCTACCGCGACCCTCGCGCTGCAGCGCCAGCTGATCGCCCGCGACCTGCCCCGCACGGTGGAGGCGCTGGCCGGGCCGCTCGGCCGCCGGCCCTCCTATGCCATCCTCAAGGGCCGCAGCAACTACCTCTGCCTGCACCGGCTCCACGACGGGGTGCCCGATGACCAGGAGGCGCTGTTCGCACCCGCGCCGACCAGCTCGCTCGGCCGCGAGGTGCTCCGCGTCAGGGAGTGGGCGAGGGACGCCGAGACCGGTGACCGCGACGAGCTGAGCCCGGGCGTCAGCGATCGCGCCTGGAGCCAGCTTTCGGTGTCCGCCCGCGAGTGTCTCGGCGCGTCGCGCTGCCCGTACGGCGACGAGTGCTTCGCCGAGATCGCCCGCGAGCAGGCGCGCGACGCCGACATCGTGGTCACCAACCACGCGTTGCTCGCCATCGACGCTCTCGGGAGCGCGCCCGTGCTCCCCGAGCACGGCGCGGTCATCGTGGACGAGGCCCACGAGCTGGCCGCACGCGCCACCGCCGCCGCCACCGACGAGCTGACCCCGGCGCTGGCCGAGCGCGCCGCCCGGCGCGCCGCGCGGTTCGTCGACGACCCGGACGCCGTACGGGATGCGGCCGAAGCCCTCCGGCCGGTGCTGGACGCGTCGCGGCCCGGGCGGCTCGTGCAGCTTCCTGAGGACCTCGCGGGCGCGCTTGCCGCCCTGCGGGACGCCGCCCGCGCGGTGCTGTCCGAGATCACCGGGACGAGAGACCGCGACGTGTCCGACGACGCCGCCCGCCGGCAGGCGCTCGCCGCGATAGAGGGGGTGTTCGACACCGCCGAGCGCGCCCTCGCGGCCTCCGAGCACGACGTCGTCTGGGTCGAGCGCAGCGCGCGGTTCGGGCCGTCGCTGCGGGTGGCGCCGCTCGCTGTGGCCGGGCTGCTGCGCGAGAAGCTCTTCGCGCAGCGCACCGCGGTGCTGACCTCGGCGACGCTCAAGCTCGGCGGCGACTTCGCCACGCTGGCCCGCTCGGTCGGCCTCGAGG
>JBOHCZ010000285.1:0-7433 GCA_050699195.1 Streptomycetales bacterium | reverse complement strand
TGACGAGCAGTACCGAGGCCACTCGAACCACCCCGCAGGTAGCGGTCAACGACATCGGTTCGCAAGAGGCCTTCCTCGCCGCGATCGACGAGACCATCAAGTACTTCAACGACGGCGACATCGTTGACGGCACTGTCGTGAAGGTCGACCGGGACGAGGTCCTGCTCGACATCGGGTACAAGACCGAGGGGGTCATCCCTTCCCGCGAGCTGTCCATCAAGCATGACGTCGACCCTCATGAGGTCGTCTCGGTGGGTGACCACATCGAGGCGCTCGTTCTCCAGAAAGAGGACAAAGAGGGCCGTCTCATCCTGTCCAAGAAGCGCGCGCAGTACGAACGCGCTTGGGGCACGATAGAGAAGATCAAGGACGAGGACGGCATCGTCACCGGCACGGTGATCGAGGTCGTCAAGGGTGGTCTCATCCTCGACATCGGCCTGCGGGGGTTCCTCCCGGCATCGCTCGTCGAGATGCGCCGGGTGCGCGATCTCCAGCCCTACGTGGGCAAGGAGCTCGAGGCCAAGATCATCGAGCTGGACAAGAACCGCAACAATGTGGTGCTGTCCCGCCGAGCCTGGCTCGAGCAGACGCAGTCCGAGGTGCGCCAGACCTTCCTCACCACCCTCCAGAAGGGCCAGGTGCGGACGGGCGTGGTGTCCTCGATCGTCAACTTCGGCGCGTTCGTCGATCTGGGCGGAGTCGACGGCCTGGTGCACGTCTCCGAGCTTTCCTGGAAGCACATCGACCACCCCAGCGAGGTCGTCGAGGTGGGCCAGGAGGTGACCGTCGAGGTCCTCGACGTCGACATGGTGCGCGAGCGCGTCTCGCTCTCGCTCAAAGCGACGCAGGAAGACCCGTGGCAGCAGTTCGCGCGGTCGCACCAGATCGGTCAGGTCGTGCCGGGCAAGGTCACCAAGCTCGTGCCCTTCGGGTCGTTCGTCCGCGTCGACGAGGGCATCGAGGGCCTGGTCCACATCTCCGAGCTGGCCGAGCGCCATGTCGACGTTCCCGAGCAGATCGTCCATGTGGGCGACCAGATCTTCGTCAAGGTCATCGACATCGATCTCGACCGTCGCCGGATCAGCCTGTCCCTCAAGCAGGCGAACGAGACCGCCGAGGCGATGACCGGCGAGTTCGACCCGACCACGTACGGCATGGCCGCGAGCTACGACGAGCAGGGCAACTACATCTACCCCGAGGGGTTCGACTCGGAGTCGGGCGAGTGGCTGTCTGGCTTCGACAAGCAGCGTGAGGAGTGGGAGCGCCAGTACGCCGAGGCCCAGTCCCGCTACGAGGCGCACCAGCAGCAGATCACCGCGGCCCGCAAGGCCGAGGTGGACGCGGCCGGGCCCGAGGTCGGCGACTACTCCGAGCCGGAGTCCGAGGGCCGCCTCGCCTCCGACGAGGCGCTGGCCGCGCTGCGCGAGAAGCTCGCGGGCGGTCAGAGCTGACGCACCGGCTGGGTTCAGGTTTCACCGGCACAGCACAGCCTTCGTGGGCATCCTCGGTACGGCGGAGGGTGCCCACGTCGCCTTCTCGTGGGGACGGCAGTCCCGGGGTTGGATGGCGTGCGGGGATCGCCGGAGGGCGCCTGCGCCGCGCGCAACACGGAGTCTCCCAAGATCGGTGCCAGACTTGTTCCGTGGCGCGTATCAGTCAGAGACTGTCGAGGTGACGGGGCGGTGCTCAAGGTCGGGCTCACCGGTGGGATCGGCTCGGGCAAGAGCGAGGTGTCCCGCCTGCTCGCCTCCTACGGGGCGGTGGTCATCGACGCCGATCTCATCGCCCGTGAGGCTGTCGAGCCGGGCACGCCCGGGCTCGCCGCAGTCGTCGAAGAGTTCGGAGCCGGAGTGCTGCGGGCCGACGGGAGCCTCGACCGTGAGAAACTCGGGGCCGTCGTGTTCAGCGACGCCGAGCGCCGTGCGGCGCTGAACGCGATCGTCCACCCGCGCGTCGCGGAACGCACGGCGGAGCTCGTCGAGGCCGCCCCGGACGACGCGGTCGTCGTCCACGACGTTGCGCTGCTCGTCGAGAACGGGCTGGCGCCGGCCTACGACGTGGTGGTGGTGGTCGACGCGGCGGAGGAGACCCAGATCGATCGCCTGGTCCGGCTCCGCGGCATGAGCCTGCAGGATGCGCGCGCCCGTGTGGCGGCGCAGGCCGCCCGGCAGGACCGGCTCGACGTCGCGGACGTGGTCATCGAGAACGACGGCGCCCTGGAGGAGGTGGAGGCACAGGTGGTCGAGCTCTGGGAGGAGCTCTCCCAGGCCGCCGGACAGCAGTGAGCGTGCTGGGGCCGCGGGCTGTCGGCGGCTGTCGGCGGCGCCACGTACCGTAGTACGGATGAGACCCGTCACCGACCTCGAGCGCACGGTCGCGCCGTTCCGGGTCGTCAGCGAGTTCCAGCCGTCCGGCGACCAGCCCGAGGCGATCGACGATCTGGAACGGCGGGTGCGCGCTGGCGAGCGGCACGTCGTGCTGCTCGGGGCGACGGGCACGGGCAAGACGGCGACCGTCGCCTGGCTCGTCGAGCGGCTGGGCCGGCCGGCCCTGGTCATGGAGCCGAACAAGACGCTGGCCGCGCAGTTCGCCAACGAGCTGCGCGACATGCTGCCGCGCAACGCGGTGGAGTACTTCGTCTCGTACTACGACTACTACCAGCCCGAGGCCTACGTCCCGCAGACCGACACCTACATCGAGAAGGACTCCTCGATCAACGACGAGGTCGACCGCCTCCGACACTCGGCGACCAACTCGCTGCTCACCCGCAGGGACGTGGTGGTGGTGGCCTCGGTCTCGTGCATCTACGGCCTTGGCACGCCCCAGGAGTACGTCGACCGGATGGTCCGGCTGCGGGTGGGCGACGAGACCGACCGCGACGCGTTGCTGCGCAGGCTCGTCGAGGTCCAGTACACCCGTAACGACCTGTCGTTCACCCGCGGCACGTTCCGGGTGCGGGGGGACACCGTCGAGATCTTCCCGGTCTACGAGGAGCTCGCGGTCCGGGTCGAGATGTGGGGCGACGAGATCGAGCGGCTGTCCACCCTGCACCCGCTGACGGGTGAGGTGGTCACCGAGGACGCCGAGCTCCACGTCTTCCCGGCGAGCCACTATGTCGCCGGGCCCGAGCGCATGGAGCGCGCGATCGCCGGCATCGAGGTGGAGCTCGAGGAGCGGCTCGCCGGCCTCGAGCGGCAGGGCAGGCTGCTGGAGGCGCAGCGGCTGCGGATGCGCACCACCTACGACATCGAGATGATGCGTCAGGTGGGCTTCTGCTCGGGCATCGAGAACTACTCGCGACACATCGACGCGCGTGCGCCCGGCAGCGCGCCCCACTCCCTGCTCGACTACTTCCCCGAAGACTTTCTGCTGGTGATCGACGAGTCTCACGTCACCGTGCCGCAGATCGGGGGGATGTACGAGGGTGACATGTCCCGCAAGCGCACCCTCGTCGAGCACGGCTTCCGGCTGCCCTCCGCGATGGACAACCGGCCGCTGCGCTGGGAGGAGTTCTGCGAGCGGATCGGCCAGACGGTCTACCTCTCCGCCACCCCCGGCCCCTACGAGCTGTCGGCCGCCGATGACGGTGTGGTCGAGCAGATCATCCGACCGACCGGCCTGGTCGACCCCGAGGTCGTGGTGAAGCCGACGAAGGGGCAGATCGACGACCTGCTCCACGAGATCCGGCTGCGCGCCGAGCGGGACGAGCGGGTGCTGGTCACCACGCTCACCAAGAAGATGGCCGAGGATCTGACCGACTACCTGCTCGACCTGGGGGTCCGGGTCCGCTACCTGCACTCCGAGGTCGACACGCTGCGCCGTGTCGAGCTGCTCCGGGAGCTGCGGCTCGGCGACTACGACGTGCTGGTCGGCATCAACCTGCTGCGCGAGGGGCTCGACCTGCCCGAGGTGTCGCTGGTGTCCATCCTCGACGCCGACAAGGAGGGCTTCCTGCGTTCTGGGACCTCGCTGATCCAGACCATCGGCCGGGCGGCGCGGCACGTGTCGGGGCAGGTGCACATGTACGCCGACGAGGTCACGCCCTCGATGCGCAGCGCCATCGACGAGACCAACCGCCGCCGCGCCAAGCAGAACGCCTACAACGACGAGCGCGGCCTCGACCCGCGACCGTTGCGCAAGCGCATCGGCGACATCCTGGACGCCATCGTGCGTGAGGACGCCGACACCGAGCAGCTCATCGGCGGGTCGGGGCGCCAGCAGAGCCGCGGCAAGGCGCCTGTCCCCGGACTGTCCTCCCGTGGCCGGCGCGCCGGCGGCCGGGGTGAGGGGGTGGGGCGGCACGCCCGCGAGCTGGCCGGCATGCCCAGCGTCGAGCTGGCGGACCTCATCGCGCAGCTCACCGAGCAGATGCACGCCGCCGCCGCGGAGCTGCAGTTCGAGCTCGCCGCCCGGCTGCGCGACGAGATCAACGAGCTCAAGCGCGAGCTGCGTGGTATGCAGGCAGCGGGCGTGGAGTAGGGGCCGGTTGGCCTCGGCCACGCCGAGGTACCTTGCATACGGAATACAAAAGTTGGCTGCCGGGGCGTCATGCGCCAGAATGGTTCCCCGGTGGAGGGGAGTACTCCCTCGCGGCGATGTCGTCAGTACGGTGCCCAGTGAGGTGTCCGGCGTCGTCGGCGGTGTGACCGGCCCGGTCTGACGGTCCGGCCACGCGGCGGAAGAGACCTCCGGTTGTTCGTGCACGCGTCGACCGGAGGAGCCGTTCATGGATGTTCCCACCTGGGTGTGGGCCGCAACACTCGTCGCCTTGACCGCCTTGATCGTCCTCGATCTCGTGATCGTCGGCCGGCGCCCGCACGCCGTAGGCCTCAGGGAGGCCGGGTCGTGGGTGCTGTTCTACGTGGCGCTGGCGTTGATCTTCTGCGCGGGCATCTTCCTCACCGGCGGCCCGTCTCCTGGTGGTGAGTTCCTGGCGGGCTACATCACCGAGTACAGCCTCTCGGTGGACAACCTGTTCGTCTTCGTGCTCATCCTGACGCGCTTCTCTGTGCCGGCCGTGCACCAGCACCGGGTGCTGCTCATCGGCATCGTGCTGTCGCTGGTGCTGCGCGGGCTCTGCATCGCCGCCGGAGCGGCGGCCATCAGCGCCTTCGACTGGGTCTTCTACATCTTCGGCGCCATCCTGATCTACACCGCGGTGAAGCTCGCCCTCGAGGGGGACAACGAGGACGATGACTTCCAGGACGGCCGCCTCGTCCGGACCATGCAGCGCCTCGTGCCGACCACCGAGAACTACGACGGCGCGAAGATGGTCACCCGGGTGGACGGGCGCCGGGTCTTCACCCCGATGGTGGTCGTGATCCTCGCGATCGGTGTCGCCAACGTGATCTTCGCCCTCGACTCGATCCCCGCGATCTTCGGCCTCACCCAGGACACCTACATCGTGTTCACGGCGAACGCGTTCGCGTTGATGGGGCTGCGCCAGCTCTACTTCCTGATCGGCGGTCTGCTGGACCGGCTGGTGTACCTGAGCTACGGGCTGTCGCTGATCTTGGGGTTCATCGGGGTCAAGCTCGTGATCGAGGCCATGCACGGCTCGGGCATCGAGGCGATCGGGCCGGTGCACCTGCCCCACATCGGGATCGGCCTGTCGCTGGGCATCATCATGGCCACACTCGCCGTCACGGCCGGCGCCAGCCTGCTGAAGTCGAGGATCGACCGCCGCGCGGAGGTCGGCCGCGAAGAGGAGGAGCGCGAGTCCGTGATCGAGAGCCAGCACTGAGGGTCGCGTTCACCCCACCGGACGGGTCGCTACCAGCCGCGTTCGCGCCACTCGGGCAACGCTGGGCGCTCGACGCCGAGGGTGGTGTCGTTGCCGTGGCCCGGGTAGACCCACGTCTCGTCCGGCAGCAACCCGAAGACTTTCGCCTCCAGGTCGTCCATCAGGGAGGTGAAATCGGCCGGGTCGGTGGTTTTCCCAGGACCTCCGGGGAACAGCGCGTCGCCCGAGAACAGATGAGGGTGCCCGGCCGGATCGTCGTAGAGCAGGGCGACGCTGCCCGGGGTGTGGCCGACCAGGTGGATGGCCCGCAGGGTGACCTCGCCGAAGCGCACCTCGGAGCCGTCGTCGAGGACCACGTCGCTCGGCACCGGGATACCCTCGGCGTCGTCGCGGCCTGCGGCCGTGCGCGCACCGGTGGCCTCGACGACCGGCTCGAGCGCCTGCCAGTGGTCAGGGTGGCGGTGCGTGGTCACGATGCAGGCCAGTGCGTCGCCGACGACGCCCAGCAGGGCGCCGGCGTCGTTGGCGGCGTCGACGAGCAGCTGCTCGCCCGTCGACCGGCAGCGCAGCAGGTAGGCGTTGTTGTCCATGGGCCCGACCGCGACCTTGGTGATGACGAGGCCGGGCAGCTCGCGGACGTCGGGCGCCCCGCCGACCGTCACCTTGCCGTGATACGTGCTCATCGAATTGCTCCTCTCGGACTCCGCCGCGGGTGGGGCCACTCCCTAGAGCCAGACGGGGAGCGCCGGGAGTGGACCCGCCGGCTCGACGGTGAGCCCGTCGCCTGGCGAGCGGCCGATGAGCCATGCGAGCAGCGCGGCCTCGGGGCCGGACACCGTCGGCACGTCCACGGCTCCGCCGCCGTCCGGCTCCGCACGCTGGGGCATCTCGAGGACCCAGTCGCGCTCGTCGACCCGAATGACGACCGCAGGGCACTCGGCGCGGGCACCGAGCTGGCCCACCACCTCCGGGAGGGCCCGGGCGACGAAGTCGGGCGACCAGTGCGCGGGCGAGTAGCCGCAGCCGAGATCGACGTGATGGATCTCGAGCTCCTTCATCCGCATCCACAGCGCCTCGGAAGCCGGGACCTCGCGGCCCTGCATGGTACGGACGGTGCGGGACCACCGGTCCTGGGCGAGATCGCGCGCCGAAGCGTCGAGGGCTGCGGCCGAGTCACGGAGGTCGGCCACATGCTCCCCCGCCGTACGGCCGGCGAGCTCCTCGATGTCCCGGTCGCGGGACTCCCGGCTGGGGTACATCGGGTTCTCGACGCCGGTGCGTGCCCAGCTCACCAGATTGCACAGCGCGTCGGCGTTGCGGGCGATGTGGGTGAGCACGTGCCCGCGCGTCCATCCCGGCAGCAGCGAGGATGCCGCGGCGGCGTCGTCGTCGAGCCCTTCGGCCGTTGCGAGCAGTCGCTCGGTCGATGCTTGCAGCTCAGCGAGGACGCTCTCGCTGTCGAAGACATCGATAGTCAAGGTCGTCTCCTGAGTCGTCGGTGGCCTGGGACACGACCGTAGTCTGCACCCACGGAAGGGGCGAGGGCGGGCAGTGGCCGGGAATTCCGGCGTACGCTTCACTCTCGATGTGTCAGGCTGAATCAATCGGGCGGCTGTCAGTGGGGGAGCCTACGATGACCACGGTCTGCCGGGCCTGGGCGGAAAGGGCACCGAAGTGGCCGACCGACTGA
>JBOHCZ010000284.1:0-2367 GCA_050699195.1 Streptomycetales bacterium | reverse complement strand
CGACAGCGCCCCGGCGGTGCGGCGCTCGGCCGGGGAGAGGTAGCGGTTGCGGCTGGACACCGCGAGACCACCCGGTTCCCGGACGGTGGGAACCGGCTCGATCGCGACTGGGACGCAGAGCTCGCGCACCATCCGCCGGACGAGGGCGAGCTGCTGCGCGTCCTTCTCGCCGAAGACCGCCACCGCCGGCCGGACCAGCTCGAACAGCTTGAGCACCACGGTGAGGACGCCCTCGAAGTGCCCCGGACGGCTGGCACCCTCGAGCACCGACCCCACATCGCCGGCACTCACGCGGATCGTCTGCGGAACGGGGTAGATGACATCGAGCGTCGGGGCGAACACCAGCCCGACGCCTTCGGCCCGGCAGATCTCCCGGTCGGCGTCCCACGACCTGGGGTAGCGCGTCAGATCTTCCGCGGGGCCGAACTGCAGCGGGTTGACGAAGATGCTCGCGACGACGACCCCGCCGCGCTCACCGGCCCGGCGGAACAACGCCCGATGGCCCTCGTGCAACGCACCCATCGTCGGCACGAGCACCACGCGGCGGCCCGCTGCACTGATCCGGTCGAGCTCCTTCGCCAGGGTGGCACGGTCGGCGGCGACGATCGGTTCACCCATCGGGCTGCGCCCCGTCCGCGAGTACGTCGAGGAGCGCCTCGGCACTGCCCGGCTCCAGGTTGCCCGCCGCGAGCGCGCGGTCAGCGGTCAGCCGCGCCATGGCCACGTACGCGGCGAGCGCCCGCGGCGAGACCTTCGCGAGCTCGCGTACGTGCGTCGCCACCGTGCCGGCGTCGCCCCGCGCGACCGGACCCGTCAACGCGGCGTCACCGGACCGCAGGGCGTTGTCGAGGGCCGCGCCGAGCAGCGGCCCCAGCATGTGCTCGGGGTTCTCGACGCCGGCCCGGCGCAGCAGGTCCATGGACTCGGCGACGAGCGTGACGAGATGGTTGGAGCTGTTCGCCAGCGCGGCGTGGTACAGCGGGCGGCTGTCCTCGTCGATCCACTCGGGCTCCCCGCCCATCTCGATGACGAGCGCCTCGGCGGCCGGACGCAGCGGGTGCGGCGCCGTCACGCCGAACGAGCAGCCGGCCAGGCGCGCGACGTCGACCTGCGAGCCCGTGAAGGTCATCACCGGGTGCAGGGCGACCGGCAGGCCCCCGGAGCGCACGACGGGCTCGAGGACGCTCGCGCCGTACCGGCCGCTGGTGTGCACGAACAGCTGCCCGGCCCGCACCACCCCCGCCTCCGCCATGCCCGCGACCAGGTCGCGCAGCACGTCGTCAGGCACCGCGAGCAGCGCGAGGTCGCAGCGTTCCAGCACGTCCTGGGGGGCGAGCAGGGGAACGCCGGGCAGCAGCGCCTCGGCTCGCCTGTGCGACTCCTGGGAGACCCCGGAGGCCGCGACGACGGTGTGACCGGCCAGCGCGAGAGCAGCGCCCAGCGGAGCGCCGACACGCCCGGCGCCGATGACTCCGACGGCCAGCCGCCCGGGCCGGTCCTCGGGGTCCACCGCCCGTGCGCGCCCGGGAGAACTCTCGACCATCTGCCTTCCGTTCCAGTCCGCGTGGGTACCGGACGACTGCTGGCGTGCTCAGCGTACCCGGCGCGGCCCGCGGGGGTGGATACGGTTGGCGTCGTGCGGCAGTGGCGGCCGTGGGGGGCGGCGATCGAGCAGGCCCTGTACGGCCCCGGTGGCTTCTTCCGTGGCCCCGAGGGGCCCGGGGGCCACTTCCGGACGTCCGCACACGCATCCGACCTGTTCGCGGGCGCGCTGCTGCGGCTCGCCCGCGAGGTCGACGCGGCGCTGGGTCACCCCGCCAGGTTCGACCTCGTCGACGTGGGGGCGGGGCACGGCGAGTTGCTGCGGGCGATGGTCCGGCTGGCGCCGCCGTCGCTGGCCTACCGGTTGTGCCTGCACGGGGTGGAGCTCGCCGGACGCCCGTCTGACCTGCCGCCCGCCATCGGCTGGTCCCCGGCGCTGCCAGACGGTGTCACCGGCCTGCTCGTGGCCAACGAGTGGCTGGACGACGTGCCCTTCGAGGTGGTTCAGCAGGCCCCCGGAGGCCCCTACGTGGTGCTCGTCGACCCCGCGACCGGAGAGGAGCGGCCGGGCCGCCGCCCGAGCGCCGCAGACCGTTCGTGGCTCGACACCTGGTGGCCGGTGAGCGGGGCCCCGGCCGGCGACCGCGCTGAGGTGGGCCGGCTGCGCGACGCGGCCTGGGCGTCCGCGGTGGGGACGCTGCGGGCCGGCATCGCCCTGGCGATCGACTACGGCCACCTCCGGGAGGACCGCGCCTCCGGGGCCTACGCGGCGGGCACCCTCGCCGGCTACCGCCGCGGCCGGGCGGTCCCGCCGGTACCCGACGG
>JBOHCZ010000283.1:0-6608 GCA_050699195.1 Streptomycetales bacterium | reverse complement strand
GCCCATGCCCACATCATCGATCTCGGCAGCATCAGCCAACGTCATGGTCATCAGGTGTCTCGCTTCTCGCCCCGTGCACAGGGAAGGAACTCAGAAGTGGTGTCTCACCTCAGCCTGACGCACAGGGACTGGCGGCTGGACTCCCTGACGGAACTCCCGGATCTTCTCGCAGCCCGAAACGACTCCCCACCCGAAGCGTGACCGCAGCTGTGCTGCGCGCCGGGCCGGCCCGCCGTCGCGGACGCGCACTCAGACGACGAGACCGGGCGTGGGCTGCACATCGTCGAGGCGCTGGCGAGCCGGTGGGGCATCCACGCCGACCGCGACACGGGGCGCACCGTGTGGGCCGAGATCGACGCGCCGCACATCGGCACCCGGCGCGACTCGGATCACTCCGAGGACCAAGGCTCCCGGAAGTCGGCGTAGAGCGTCAACCCGCCGTCGACGTAGAGCGTCTGGCCCGTGATGTAGGCCGCGTCGTCGCTGGCGAGGAAGCAGGTGACGCCGGCCATCTCGACGGCCGTACCGGCACGCGCCATCGGGATGTGCGCCTCGACCTGTGCTTTCTTGTCCGGGTCGTCGACCCAACTGCGGTTGATCGGCGTGATGGTTGCCCCTGGCCCGATGCCGTTGACACGGATGCCGAAGGCGGCGTACTCCAACGCGAGCGTGGTCGTGAGGTTCGCCACCCCGCCCTTGCTCACCGAATAGCCCAGGTAGCCGGGCTTGGGGATGCGCTGATGCACGCTGGACACGTTGATGACGACGCCCGGCGTGTCCGTGCCGAGATACTGCTTGATCGCCTGCCGGGCGGACAGGAACGCCCCGCGCAGGTTCACGTCCAGCACCTTGTCGAACTCCCCGCTGCTCAACTCGTGCGAGGGCCGGGAGATCTGGATCCCGGCGTTGTTGACGAGCACGTCGAGCCCGCCGAGCTGGCTCACCGTCTCGTCGACCATGCGGACCACCTCGTTCTCCTGCGACACGTCGCCCTGCACGAGCACCTCGCGCACGCCCTCCGCCTTGACCTTGCGCACGCAGGCGTGTACCCGCTCCTCGGTGCCCGCGGCCTCCCCCGGCTGCCGCAGGTAGTTGATGGCCACGTTGGCGCCGTACTCGGCGAACCGCACCGCGATGGCCTGGCCGATACCCGTACTCCCGCCGGTGACCAGCACGTTCTTGTCCTTGAGCCCCCGCATCGGATCCCCCCTGAACCGCTCTCGCCGCGGTACATGTCGACCGTGAGCTACGTGCGGTTCACGCACCCCCGACCCACCTCAGTATGCGGGAGCGGCCCACGATGGGGGCGATGTAGAGGTCTGTCATCCAGCGGCGGTGCTGCCGGGGACAGCGCGGCCGACCTCGTCGACGGCCTGCCGGAGAGCGGCGTACAAGAGTTTCACCGCGGGGTGCCGGCTACCGCCGCGGCGCGCCGCCAGGAACAGCGTGCGGTGCACCTCGGGCTCGACAGGGTCGAGCAGCCGTACGGCCGCACCGCCTGGCGACCGGCGCGGTGACGAGCCGGAATGGGGCCCGGCGGACACCACGATCTCGGGCACCAGCGCCACGCCCTGCCGCACGGCGACCAGGGCGAGTGCCAACTCGAAGCTGTCACAGTGCCCCACCACGTCCGGCTCGAAGCCCGCCACACCGCAGGCACGTTCCAGCAGGACGAGGCACGAGCTCCCCACGGCGGGCGCAAGCCAGCGCTCGCGCCGCAGATCACCGAGGCGCACGGCAGGGCCGAGGGCCCAGTGCTCCGCGGGCACGGCGACCAGCAGGGGCTCCACGAGAAGATCGCGCCTGTCGATGCCGGGGTCCAGGCGCCTGGGGGTGATAGCGTACTCCCCGGCGAGCGCCACATCGATGGCGCCGCGCTGGAGGGCGGGCAGGCTGGACTCCGCCTCCATCTGCTCGACGCGTGGCTCGAGGCCTGGTGCGGTGTTGCGCAGCATGGCGAGTGCGCGCGGCAGGAGGGCGAGACCCAGGGTCGGGATGGTGCCGATCAGCAATGGTCCGCTGACCCGGCCATGGATCGATGCCAGGTCAGCCTCGGCGGCCTCAAGCTGAGCCAGGACACGCTCGGCGTGGTCGGCGAGCCGCAGGCCGGCGTCCGTCAGCCGGACCCGCCGTCCCGTGCGATCCACGAGAGACACCCCGACCTGCCGCTCGAGCGCCGCGAGCTGCTGGGAGACCGCGGGCGGCGTGAACGCCAGCGCACGCGCAGCCGACGCGACGCTGCCCTGCTCACGTACCGCGAGAAGCACCCGGAGGCGGCGCACGTCCAACACGAAAGTGATGCTAACGGTATCTGCCGTATGACGTTACTAGTACTTCTGCTCCTTTCACTGGCACCGTCGGGGGTCATGGGATCTCCTCGTGTCGCGGCCGCGCTCATGACCACCTTGCTGCTGTGGGCTGCAGCATTCGTGGCGATCCGGGTGGTCCTGCCGGATCTCTCTGCCGGCGGCCTCACCACCGGCCGGCTCGCCGTCGCCTCCCTCGCCGCGGCCGCCGCAGCGCCGCTGCTCCGGGTGCGCCGCCCACGGCGCGCAGACCTGCCACGGCTGCTCGCCTGCGGGCTCGCCGGCATGACGGGCTACCAGTTCCTGCTCAACGCCGGTGAGCGGACCGTCCCGGCCGGGACGGCCAGCCTGCTGATCCAGACCGGCCCGATCTGGGCGGCCCTGCTGGCATGGGCGTTCCTAGCCGAACGGTTGCGGAGCCGGGTCTGGGCGGGCATCGGGCTCGGCTTCGTGGGCGCTGTGCTCATCGCCGTCAGCGAGGGCGGCGGGTTGCGGCCGAGCCGCGATGCCGTGTTCGTCCTCGCCGCGGCCGGCTGCCAGGCCGCCTTCTTCGTCCTGCAGAAGCCGTTGCTGAAACGCTACAGCGGATTCGAGGTGACCTGCTACGCCACCTGGGCCGGGACGCTGTTCGCCGTACCCGGCAGTGCCGACCTGATCGGGGACCTGCCGGGGGCGTCGGCATCCTCGGTGGCCGGCTTGCTGTTCCTGGGCATCGGCCCGAGCGCCGTGGGCTTCACCACCTATGCCTACGCTCTCGCCCGTCTCGACGTGGCCGTCGCGGCCAACGCGCTCTACCTTGTACCGCTGCTCGCGGTGCTGCTCGGCTGGCTCGTGCTCGGCGAGGTGCCGGGCCCGCTCGCCGTGCTGGGTGGGCTGGCGGCGATCGGCGGGGTAGCCCTGAGCGGCGCCGCCGCGCCAGCCGAGGCCAGCCGAGGGTCGACGACCTTCAAAACCCGAACCGGTGAAAGTCGGCGTCCCGCGTGACGATCCCGCCCGCCGCGGGATGGTCGGCGGGGCCTCGGGCGTTGAGGCGAGCATGGGGTGCCGTCCCCGCGAGGAGGTGGCTGAGGTGACCCTGACCATCGGCACCGGGCCGTTCGGGAGGCGATCGGCCGGTGTCTTCAACGCGGACCTTTCGGCGCCAGAGCATCTGCTGTTCTTCGAGGACTCGCCGCGGCGCGTCCGCGCGGTGTTCGCGGGCCGGACCGTGGCCGACAGCACCCGGGTCAAGCTGCTCCACGAGACCGAGCACCTGCCCGTGTACTACTTCCCGCTCGAGGACGTTCGCTCCGACCTGCTCGAGCGCAGCGCACACTCGACCCGCTGCCCCGCCAAGGGCCAGGCGTCCTACTGGTCGGTCGTCGTGGGCGACCGGCGGGCCGAGGACGTGATGTGGGCCTACGAGCGCCCGCTGGAGTCGGCCGAGTGGCTCGCGGGCTACGCGGCGTTCTACTGGAGCGCGATGGACGCCTGGTACGAGGAGGACGAGGAGGTCTTCGTGCACCCCCGCGACCCCTACCATCGCGTCGACATCCGCCCCAGCTCCCGCCACGTGCGGGTGAGCCGAGACGGGGTGCTGCTGGCCGAGTCCACCCGCCCGGTGCTGCTGTTCGAGACCGGCCTGCCGGTGCGCTACTACCTGCCGGAGGCCGACGTCCGTACCGAGCTGCTCAGCCCCAGCGAGGCGACGACGCGCTGCCCGTACAAGGGGGTCGCCGGCTACCGCTCGGTGCACACCGGCGGCGGGGCCCGGCCGGACCTGGTATGGACCTATCCCGATCCGATCCGGGAGGCCGAGCCCATCCGCGGGCTGCTCTGCTTCTACAACGAGCGAGTGGACCTCGAGGTGGACGGCATCCCCCAGGAGCGCCCGAAGACCCGCTTCTCGTGACGGCGACGCCTGCCGGCTCGCGTCACGAAAGCTTGCCGAGGATGCCGCGCATCTCCCCAGGGTCGTAGGCGCGCATCGTCAGCGTGCGGGCGTTGCCCTGCTTACTGATCGCGAGCGCGACCGCCGTCGCCGTCTCGTCGTCTGGCGCCTCGAAGATCCCGACGATGTCGTACGGGCCGAGCGTCCAGTAGATCTCCTTCATCTCGCCGTTGAGCTGCCGCGCCAGCGAGCCGACAGCCTCCGAGCGCTCGACCGTGTCCTCGACGTTGCGGATCCCCTGGTCGGTCCAGTTCACCAGGACCACGTACTTCGACATGATGCCCCCTCAGTGCCATGGCAGTGCCCGGGCGGGCCTCCCCTAGCCCTGTACCACCTGGGCCCCACCTTCCACATGAGGTGGGGCGAATTCACCCGCAGGGCCCCTCGCCGGCCCGCTCGCCGACCGCGGGCGGCCCCGACCGCGTACACCGCATGATCGCCGGGCTAGTCGACGCGCCGGGAGACCGCGTTCTCGTGCATACGCTGACGCCGGGCGACCCGGCGCAGCTGGATGATCCGGCCGGTACCCGGGATCGCGACGATGAGCACCCCGCAGACCGCAGCGAGCAGCAGCGCGACCCCCAGGGGCAACTGGCCCTCGAGGGCGAAGAAGCTGATCTTCACCGAGGCGAGGTTCTGCATGATGAAGATCAGCAGAACCAGCAGGAAGACCGCCGACAGGATGGAGACCACCCAAAGCCCCCCGGTGCGCGATCGCAGCGCCGCACGGGTGGGTCGCTCTGCCGCCGTTTCCGGAGGGGGACCCTCGGTCGTGGCGTCGGGCGGTGCGCCCTCCGCCACCTCGGCCGGGCCGGCCTCTTCCCGCGCCGGCTCGACGGGCGATACGCCCTCCTCCTCCGTCGGCGCCTCGGGATCGGGCCTGCGAGGTTCGTCCCCGGCAGACATGAGTCACCTTCCTCCCGCCGGCTCTCGCCGGCCCCACCGTTGGGCTGCTGTGATCAGTATCCCGCCCAGCGCTCGTGCGGTCGATCGATCACGGGTCACACTTGGCGACGAATTCCCGGGAGGGGGATGTCCGGTCCGAACTCACGGGTTCTGCTCCTCCGACAGCCTGCGATCGCGTAGTTTCTTACTGTGTTCGATCCTGTCATCCGCGGGATGATCCACGCACCGGAGCGGCTGGCCGCCCTGGCCCGCACGGGTGTGATGGACACACCCCCCGAGGAGCCGTTCGACCGGCTCATCTCCCTCGCTGTGCGCACGCTGGACTCGCAGAACGGCATCATCGCGTTCGTCGACGCCGAGCGGCAGTTCTTCAAGAGCCGCGTGGGCACGCTGGGCGGTCCCAACCCGCCCCGCACCAGGCCGCTCGGCTGGGGCTTCTGCCCGTTCACCATGGCGACATCGAGGGCACTGGTCATCCAGGACGCCCGCGACGATCCGATGTGGGCGATGAACCCGGTCGTGCGGCGCAAAGGCGTCATCGGCTACCTCGGGGTGCCGTTAGTCGACACCGACGGCCACGTGCTCGGCACGATGTGTGTGCTCGACCACCGGCCGCGCGAGTGGACGCCGAACCACGTGGAGATCCTCAGGGGCCTGGCCGCATCGGTGATGAACGAGGTCCGCTACCGCGCCGAGGTGCAGACGAGCCACCAGCTCGCCCGTGTGGCGCAGGTGGCCGCCGAGCGCGAACGGTGGCGCGCCATGCAGCTGCACGCACTGGCCGAGTCTTCCCTGCTCATCTACTCGGCCGTGGCCCTCGATGCGACTCTGCAGGTCATCACCGACCAGGCGGGCGGTCTGATCGGGGCAAGGCGGGGCAACGCGGTGCTTGCGGCCCGCCCCGGTGAGGGCTCCGACACGCCGGTTCTGGCGTGCGCGATCCCCGCTCAGGAGTCCCGGGCGAGCCTCGACGAGGATCTCGGGCACCGCGCGTGGCTGCACACGCTGATACGGCAGAAGAACGACGCCCTCCGGCTGAGCCGGGCCGATCTGGAGAATCACCCGGCGAGACCGCCCGCCCCGCCGGGCAAGCCCGACGTCCTGCCGGACAATGGTTGGCTCGCCGCCCCCTTCGTGGCTCGCGACGGCAGCCACCTCGGGTTCCTGGAGCTGATCGACCGCTCCACGGGAGAGTTCACCGCCGAGGACGAGGCGATCCTCCTGCAGCTCGCCCAGATCGCGTCGGTGGCGATCGAGAACACCCAGCTGCACGACGAGCAGGCGCGGCTCGCCGACGCGTTCCAGTCGATCCTGCTGCCCCCCCGGCTGCCCGCGATCCCCGGGTTCGAGGTCGTCGCGCGCCACCGCCCTGCGCGGCGCGCCCGGGTGTCGGGTGACTTCCACGACGTCTTCCCGCTGCCGGGCGGGGCATGGGGGCTCGCGATCGGTGACGTGCAGGGCAAGGG
>JBOHCZ010000282.1:0-18581 GCA_050699195.1 Streptomycetales bacterium | reverse complement strand
GGCACGGGCGCGCCCGATGACCGCCCGGCCCGCCCCCCTGCCCGACCTGCTCCCCGACGCCACCGGCCATTTCGGCCGCTTCGGCGGCCGCTTCGTGCCCGAGGCGCTGATGGCCGCGCTGGACGAGCTGGCGGAGGAGTACACCGCCGCCAGGGCCGACCCGGCCTTCCGGGCCGAGCTCGACGAGCTGCTGGCCCGCTACACCGGCCGGCCCAGCCCGCTCACCGAGGCCAGGAGGCTCCCCGAGCACGCGGGGGGCGCCCGGGTGCTGCTCAAGCGCGAGGACCTCAACCACACCGGCTCGCACAAGATCAACAACGTGCTCGGCCAGGCGCTGCTCACGAAGCGGATGGGAAAGCCCCGCGTCATCGCGGAGACCGGCGCTGGCCAGCACGGCGTCGCGACGGCCACCGCCTGCGCCCTGCTCGATCTCGAGTGCGTGGTGTACATGGGCGAGGAGGACACCAGGCGCCAGGCGCTCAACGTCGCCCGGATGCAGATCCTCGGGGCCGAGGTGATCCCCGTCACCCACGGCAGCCGTACCCTCAAGGACGCGATCAACGAGTCCATGCGCGACTGGGTGACCTACGTCGAGACCACCCACTACCTGCTTGGCACGGTCGCCGGCCCGCACCCGTTCCCCGTCATGGTCCGCGACTTCCACCGCGTCATCGGCGACGAGGCCCGTAGCCAGGTGCTGGAGCTCACCGGGCGGCTGCCCGACGCCGTCACCGCGTGTGTGGGCGGGGGGTCGAACGCCATCGGGATCTTCCACGCCTTCGTCCCCGACGCGCCGGTGCGGCTCTACGGTTTCGAGGCGGGCGGCGAAGGTCTCACGGATGGCCGGCACGCCGCCTCGCTCACCACGGGCACCCCAGGGGTGCTGCACGGCGCGCGCTCGTACCTGCTGCAGGACGACTACGGGCAGACCCTCGGCACGCACTCGATCTCCGCCGGTCTGGACTACCCGGGGGTCGGGCCGGAGCACGCCTGGCTCAAGGACACCGGCCGAGCCACCTACCATCCGGTGTCCGACGCCGAGGCGATGGCGGCCTTCCGGCTGCTCTGCCGCACTGAAGGCATCATCCCCGCCCTCGAGAGTGCCCACGCGGTCGCCGGGGCGCTCCGGGTGGGCCGCGAGCTCGGGCCCGATGCGATCATCCTGGTCAACGTGTCCGGGCGGGGCGACAAGGACATGGACACGGCGGCACGGTGGTTCGGGCTGGTCGAGGACGGTGTGGTCGACCGGTCCTGGAGCGACACTGGAGTGCACGGTGCAGAGCCGGTTGAGTGAGGTCCTCGGGCAGGCCAGGAACGAGGGTCGGGCGGCGCTCGTCGGGTACCTGCCGGCCGGGTACCCGAGCGTCGGCGGTGCGATCGCCGCTGCCACCGCCATGGTCGAGGGTGGCGTCGACGTCGTGGAGATCGGACTGCCCTACTCCGACCCCCTGATGGACGGCCCGGTCATCCAGGCCGCTGTGGACGGCGCACTCGCGAACGCCACCTCGACCCCGGACGTCATGACCACGGTGAGCGAGGTCGCCAGGACCGGGGCGCCGGTGCTCGTGATGTCGTACTGGAACCCCATCGAGCGCTACGGTGCCGAGCGCTTCGCGGCGGAGCTGAAAGCCGCCGGCGGTGCCGGCGCCATCACGCCCGACCTCATCCCCGAGGAGGCCGCCCCGTGGGTGGCCGCTTGCGACAAGCAGGACCTGGACCGGGTCTTCCTCGTCGCGCCGTCGTCCGCACAGGCCCGGCTGCGGCTCACCGCGGCGCACTGCCGTGGGTTCGTCTACGCCGCGTCCACGATGGGGGTGACGGGCACCCGCGCCCAGGTCAGTGAGCGCGCCGCCGGCCTCGTGGCCAGCACACGCCTTGTCACCGACCTCCCGGTGTGCGTCGGCCTCGGGGTGTCAAGCGGCGAGCAGGCGGCGGAGGTCGCCGGGTACGCCGACGGCGTGATCGTGGGCTCCGCGTTCGTGCGCCGGCTCCTCGACGCCGCCACGCCCGAGGCGGGGGCAGCGGGGGCACGCGCCCTGGCCGGCGAGCTGGCCGCCGGGGTGCGCCGGGGGGTGCGAGAGGCGACATGAGGCGGCTCGCAGTGCTGCTGCTCGCCGGGGGTCTCACGGGTGGTCTGCTCGTGGGCGGCTGCGCCGCCCCGAACGAGAGCGTGGGCAACCCGGCCGGAGTGCAGATCCAGACCACGCAGCACCCGCGCGGCTACCGCGGAGCTGTCCTCGACCAGCCCTACGCCATGCCGGCCCTCACCTTCACCGACACCTCGGGGGAGCCTTTCGATCTCGCGAAAGACCCCCGCGAGCCGCTCACGCTGGTGTTCCTCGGCTACACACACTGCCCGGACGAGTGCAACATCATGCTGGCAGCCGTACAGTCCGCCCTGCGCGGCATGGACACCCGTTCGCGTGAGAAGATCGATCTGATCTTCATCACGACCGATCCCCGGCGGGATACTCCTCCGGTGATCCGCGAGTACCTCGATCGCTTCAACCCCGGTTTCACCGGCCTGACCGGGCCGATGCCGAAGATCAAGCAGGCCGCGCGCCAGCTCGGCGTCTCCCTCACCGGCACGACCAAGGTGCCCGGCGGCGGCTACGAGGTCGAACACGGCGTCCACCTCATCGCGTTCGGCCCGGACGGCAAGGCGCCGCTGCTGTGGACCGCGGGCACGCCGGTGGGCGACCTTCGGCACGACTTCGGGAAGTTCCTGGAGAACGCGCGGTGAGTGGGGCCGCCGTGGCCCTCGCCGGCACCCGCCGGCACCCGCCGGTCCGCCCCGCCCTGGCCTGGGCCGGGACGGTGGGCGGCTGGTACTCCGCCTTCGCGGGTTGCGTACGGGAGCGACGCTACGACGGCTGGATGCGCCAGGCGGCGATAAGGGCCCAGGATCGTGGCGTGCGGGCCACGCCGACGGTGTACGTGGACGGGCAGGAGCTGGCGCGGGCGGACTACACCGCGGAGGGGCTCCGTCGCTCGGTCCGGGGGGCGACGCGGTAGCGTCGGCCAGGTGGATTTCGCCTTCATTCCCAGCCCTTCCGAAAGCGTCTGGTACATCGGGCCGGTGCCGCTGCGCGGCTACGCGTTCTGCATCATCCTCGGCGTCATCGCCGCGATCTGGATCGGTGAGCGCCGCTGGGCCAAGCGTGGCGGCATCAAGGGCACGGTGGGGGACGTTGCCGTCTGGGCGGTGCCCTTCGGTCTCATCGGTGGCCGGCTCTACCATGTCCTGACCACCTATGAGCCGTACTTCGGCCAGGGCGGTGACCCGATCAAGGCGCTCTACATCTGGGAGGGCGGCCTCGGCATCTGGGGGGCCATCACCCTCGGCGGGGTGGGGGCGTGGATCGGCTGCCGCCGGCGAGGGATCCCGCTGCCCGCGTTCGCCGACGCGGTCGCCCCGGGGATCGCGGTCGCGCAGGCCATCGGGCGCTGGGGCAACTGGTTCAACCAGGAGCTCTTCGGCCGGCCCACCGACCTGCCCTGGGCGCTGCAGATCGACCTGGCGCACCGCCCGCAGGAGTTCGCCGAGTACGAGACCTTCCATCCGACATTCCTCTACGAGTCGCTGTGGTGCCTGCTCGTCGCCCTGTTCGTGATCCTGGCCGACCGGATGTTGCGACTCGGCCACGGCCGGGCGTTCGCGCTCTACGTTGCCGCCTACACCGTGGGTCGGGCCGGGATCGAGTACCTGCGCATCGACGAGGCGCACGAGTTCCTCGGGTTCCGGCTGAACGACTGGACCTCGGCCGGGGTGTTCGTCGGCGCTGTCCTCTATCTGATCATCTCCGCTGCGGCGCGCCCCGGCCGGGAGACGATCCGCCAGGCTGAGGAGCAGGACGAGGACGACGACGGCCCCCCTGCTCGCGCGCCCAAGCACCGCATCAGATCGTGAACCCAGACGACGAGGCGCGCGGCGCGCCGCCCATCGAGGCGAAGGCCGAGATCCACCACACCCACCGCGACGTCACCGGCGGGTGGCTAAGACCCGCCGTCTTCGGTGCGATGGACGGCCTGGTGTCCAACTTCGCCCTCATCGCCGGCGTCGTCGGCGGGAGTGCTCCCAGCCAGGTCGTCGTGCTCACCGGGTTCGCCGGCCTGGCTGCGGGCGCGTTCTCCATGGCGGCCGGGGAGTACACCTCGGTGGCCTCCCAGTCCGAGCTGGCCCTCGCCGAGATCGAGATCGAGCGGCAGGAGATCCGCTCCAACCCCCACGACGAGGAGCGCGAGCTCGCCCAGCTCTACATGTCCCGCGGTCTGGAGCCCGCGCTCGCCACAGAGGTCGCCCGCCAGCTGTCCCGCAACCCCGACAGGGCGCTGGAGATCCATGCCCGCGAGGAGCTCGGCGTCCAGGCCGGCGACCTGCCGTCGCCGCTGCTCGCGGCCACGTCGTCGTTCCTGTCCTTCGCCACCGGCGCGGTCCTACCCGTGATCCCCTACCTCGCCGGGGCGACCATGATCTGGCCCGCGCTCGTTGTCTCGATCGTCGGGCTCTTCCTATGCGGTGCCGTTGTGTCCAGGATCACAGCGCGTCCCTGGTGGTACGGCGGAACGCGCCAAATGCTGCTCGGCGGGCTGGCCGCGGGCGTAACCTACCTGGTGGGGCGCCTGATCGGGGGAGGCGGACTCTGAGGTTCTAGGTTGCCGGCGCAGCCGTTAACCGCTGCCCGCCGCAGCCGTGGGGCTGGTACAAGCCTGGTACAAGCACTGCAGGGCCGTCCTACTGTCGTGTAACCTCGATTGAGTCCGCAGCAGGGCCAACGTCGTCCCGATGCGCATCCCACGCAGACGAGATGACGGGAGGACCCGTGCCAGCAGGATTCCCCCCGCCGCAAGGCCTGTACGACGCCCGGCACGAGCACGATGCCTGCGGTGTGGCCTTCGTCGCCACGCTTTCCGGCCGGCAGAGCCACACGATCGTCGACCAGGCGCTCATGGCGCTGCGTAACCTCCAGCACCGCGGCGCCTCCGGCAGCGAGCCCGACACCGGCGACGGCGCGGGCATCCTCGTCCAGATCCCGGACGCCTTCCTGCGCGAGGTCGTGGGCGCCGAGCTGGCTGTGACTCTCCCGGCGGCCGGCGGCTACGCGGTGGGCAACGCGTTCCTGCCAGCCGGCGACGCCGCCCTCGCCGGAGCCGCCGCGGTCGAGCGCATCGCAGGCGAGGAGGGCCTGACCGTCCTCGGTTGGCGCGACGTGCCTGTGATGCCCGACCTCGTGGGTGCGACGGCCCGGTCGGCGATGCCGGCCATCCGCCAGCTCTTCGTCGCCGAGGCCGGGGCGGGCGACGCCGGGCGGCGGGGGATCGAGCTCGACCGGCTCACCTTCTGCCTGCGCAAGCGCGCCGAGCACGAGGCCGGCGTCTACTTCGCGAGCCTGTCCTCGCGGACCCTGGTGTACAAGGGGATGCTCACGACCGACCAGCTCGAGCCGTTCTTTCCCGACCTCTCGGACCGGCGGTTCGCCTCCGCGCTCGCGCTCGTGCACTCCCGGTTCTCGACCAACACCTTCCCGTCCTGGCCGCTCGCCCACCCGTACCGCTTCGTCGCCCACAACGGCGAGATCAACACCATCATGGGCAACCGCAACTGGATGCGAGCCCGGGAGTCCCAGCTCACCACCGACCTCTTCCCAGGTGAACTCGAGCGGCTGTTCCCGATCTGCACCCCTGGCGCGAGCGACTCGGCGACCTTCGACGAGGCCCTCGAGCTGCTGCACCTGGGCGGCCGCCCGATGCCGCACGCCGTGCTCATGATGATCCCCGAAGCGTGGGAGAACCACGACGAGATGGACGCCGCACGGCGCTCCTTCTACCAGTTCCACGCCAACCTCATGGAGCCCTGGGACGGCCCCGCCTGCATCGCCTTCACCGACGGCGCCCAGATCGGCGCGGTGCTCGACCGCAACGGGCTGCGTCCGTCGCGCTACTGGGTGACCGATGACGGTCTCGTGGTGCTCGCCAGCGAGGTCGGCGTGCTCGACGTCGAACCCGACCGCGTGGTGCGCAAGGGCAGGCTGCAGCCCGGCCGGATGTTCCTCGTGGACACCGCAGCAGGGCGCATCGTCGAGGACGAGGAGATCAAGGCACAGCTCGCCGCCGAGCACCCCTACGACGAGTGGCTGCACGCCGGGCTGGTCCGCCTCGACGAGCTGCCCGACCGCGAGCACCTGCCGCCCAACCACGAGTCGGTGACCCGCCAGCAGCAGAGCTTCGGCTACACGGAGGAGGAGCTGCGGGTCCTGCTGACCCCGATGGCGGCCAGCGGCGGCGAGCCACTGGGCTCCATGGGCACCGATACCCCGGTGGCCGTGCTCTCCGCCCGCTCGCGGCTGCTCTTCGACTACTTCGCCCAGCTCTTCGCCCAGGTCACGAACCCCCCGCTGGACGCCATCCGGGAAGAGCTCGTCACCTCGCTCGGCAGCACCATCGGGCCCGAGCAGAACCTCCTCGAGGCCTCTCCCGCATCCTGCCGGCGAGTCCTGCTGCCCTTCCCGGTGATCGACAACGACGAGCTCGGCAAGCTCGCCCACATCAACGCCGACGGCGACATGGCCGGGTTCGAGGCCGTCACCCTGTCCGGGGTGTACGACGTCGCCGGCGGCGGCGAGGCGCTGCGCCGGCGTCTTGACGGGATCTGCGACGAGGCCTCGGCCGCCATCTCCGGGGGGGCGCGCATCCTGGTGCTCTCCGACCGCGGCGTCGACGCCGATCGGGCCCCGATCCCGTCGTTGCTGCTCACCGGGGCGGTGCACCACCACCTGGTCCGGGAGAAGACCCGCACCCGGGTCGGGCTCGTCGTCTCCGCGGGCGACGTACGCGAGGTACACCACATGGCGCTGCTCATCGGGTACGGCGCCACGGCGGTGAACCCCTACCTCGCCATGGAGAGCGTCGAGGACCTCGCGTGTGAGGGTGTGCTCGACGTCCCGCCCGAGCGGGCCATCGAGAACCTCATCAAGGCGCTGGGCAAGGGCGTGCTGAAGGTGATGTCCAAGATGGGCGTCTCCACCGTCGCCTCCTACACCGGCGCCCAGATCTTCGAGGCGGTCGGGCTCTCCCAGGAGCTGGTCGAGCGCTACTTCACCGGCACCACCTCCCGGCTCGGCGGCGTCGGCCTCGACGTGCTCGCCGAGGAGGTGGCCCAGCGGCACGCACACGCCTACCCGAAGGGCGTCGCCGCGCCGCACCACCGCAGCCTCGAGACCGGTGGCGAGTACCAATGGCGCCGGGAGGGCGAGCCGCACCTGTTCGGCCCCGAGACGGTGTTCCGGCTCCAGCACGCCACGCGGGCCCGGCGCTTCGACATCTTCCAGTCCTACACCCGGGGGGTCGACGAGCAGTCCGAGCGGCTGATGACCCTGCGTGGACTGTTCAAACTCAAGGAGGGCGTCCGGCCTCCGGTGCCGCTAGACGAGGTGGAGCCGGTCTCCGAGATCGTCCAGCGGTTCTCCACCGGTGCGATCTCCTACGGTTCCATCTCGAGGGAGGCCCACGAGACCCTCGCCATCGCGATGAACCGGCTCGGTGCCCGCTCCAACACCGGTGAGGGTGGCGAGGACGCCGACCGCTACGCCCCCGACGCGAACGGGGACCTGCGGCGCTCGGCGATCAAACAGGTCGCGTCCGGCCGGTTCGGGGTGACGAGCGAGTACCTCACCAACGCCGACGACCTGCAGATCAAGATGGCCCAGGGTGCCAAGCCCGGGGAGGGCGGCCAGCTGCCCGGCCACAAGGTCTACCCGTGGATCGCGAAGACGCGCCACTCGACACCGGGTGTCGGCCTCATCTCCCCGCCCCCGCATCACGACATCTACTCCATCGAGGACCTCGCGCAGCTCATCCACGACCTGAAGAACTCGAACCCGGCCGCGAGGGTGCACGTCAAGCTGGTGTCCGAGGTCGGGGTCGGCACGGTCGCGGCGGGCGTGTCCAAGGCACACGCCGACGTGGTCCTCATCTCCGGTCACGACGGCGGCACCGGCGCGTCGCCGCTGTCCTCCATCAAGCACGCGGGCGCGCCGTGGGAGCTCGGGCTCGCCGAGACCCAACAGACCCTGCTGCTGAACGGGCTGCGCGACCGCATCGTCGTGCAGACCGACGGCCAGCTCAAGACCGGCCGCGACGTGATCGTCGCAGCGCTGCTCGGCGCCGAGGAGTACGGCTTCGCGACCGCGCCGCTGGTCGTGTCGGGCTGCATCATGATGCGGGTCTGCCACCTCGACACCTGCCCGGTCGGGGTGGCGACCCAGAACCCCGAGCTGCGCAAGCGGTTCAACGGCAAGCCGGAGTTCGTCGTCAACTTCTTCGAGTTCATCGCCGAGGAGGTCCGGGACTACCTCGCGCGGCTCGGTTTCCGCAGCCTCGCCGAGGCGATCGGCCATGCCGAGCTGGTCGACACCCGGCAGGCCGTCGAGCACTGGAAGGCGAACGGCCTCGACCTCACACCCGTCCTGCATGTGCCCGAGCTGCCGCCGGGGGCGTGCCGCCACCAGGCGGTGCCCCAGGACCACGGCCTCGAGAAGGCGCTCGACAACGAGCTCGTCGAGCTGTGCCAGGACGCCCTGGAGCGCGCCGATCCGGTGCGAGTCCAGCTGACGATCCGCAACGTCAACCGCACGGTGGGCACCATGCTCGGCCACGAGGTGACCAAGCGCTACGGCGGCGCCGGCCTGCCGGACGGGACGATCGACCTCACGTTTCTCGGCTCCGCCGGGCAGTCGTTCGGGGCGTTCCTGCCCCGCGGACTCACGATGCGCCTGGAGGGGGACGCCAACGACTACCTCGGCAAGGGGCTGTCGGGCGGGCGGCTCGTGGTCCGCCCGGACCGGCGGGCCCGCTTCGCCGCCGAGGAGCACATCATCGCCGGCAACGTGATCCTCTACGGTGCCACGTCCGGCGAGGCCTACGTCCGCGGCGTGGTCGGCGAGCGGTTCTGCGTCCGCAACTCGGGAGCGACCGCCGTCGTCGAGGGTGTCGGCGACCACGGTTGTGAGTACATGACCGGCGGGCGCGCTGTCGTGCTGGGCAGCACCGGGCGCAACTTCGCTGCGGGGATGTCCGGCGGCGTCGCCTACGTGCTCGACCTGGTACCCGGGCGGGTGAACCCGGGCATGGTGGACATCGACCCGCTGGCGGACGAGGACCGCGCGTTCCTGCGGCGTACGGTCGAGCGGCACGTCGAGGAGACCGGCTCGGCCGTCGGCGAGCGGCTGCTCGCCGACTGGCAACGGGCCGTCGAGCGGTTCGCCAAGATCATGCCGAAGGACTTCAAGCGGGTGCTGCAGGCCGAGGAGGCGGCCCGCCGTGACGGGCTCGACGTCGACGAGGCGATCATGGCGGCCGCCCATGGCTGATCCGAAGGGCTTTCTCACGACGCCGCGCCAGGCTCCGCAGCGCCGGCCGGTGCCGGTGCGGATCAAGGACTGGCACGAGGTGTACGAGGAGATGGCTCCGGAGGCGCTGCGCGGGCAGGCGGGCCGGTGCATGGACTGCGGGGTCCCCTTCTGCCATGACGGGTGCCCCCTCGGCAACCTCATCCCCGAGTGGAACGACCTGGTCCGCCGCGACGACTGGGCGGGGGCCATCGAGCGGCTGCACGCCACCAACAACTTCCCGGAGTTCACCGGGCGGCTCTGCCCCGCGCCGTGCGAGTCGGCGTGCGTGCTCGCCATCAACAGCGATGCGGTCACGATCAAGCAGGTCGAGGTGGCGATCATCGACCACGCCTGGGGGGCCGGCCAGGTCCGGCCGCAGCCCCCGTCGCGGAGCACCGGCAAGACAGTCGCGGTCGTGGGCTCAGGCCCGGCCGGGCTCGCCGCCGCCCAGCAGCTCACCCGGGCCGGGCACGGGGTGACCGTGTACGAGCGGGCCGACCGCGTCGGCGGGCTGCTCCGCTACGGCATCCCCGAGTTCAAGATGGAGAAGCGTCACCTGCAGCAGCGGCTGGCACAGATGGAGGCCGAGGGCACCGTCTTCCGGCCGGGCGTCGCCGTCGGGACGGATCTGGCCGGGGACGCGCTGCGCGCATCGCACGATGCCGTGGTGCTCGCCGTGGGAGCCACGGTGTGGCGCGACCTCCCCGTACCCGGGCGCGACCTCGACGGCGTGCACCAGGCGATGGAATACCTCCCCCTCGCCAACCGGGTGCAGGAGGGCGACATCCCGGTCTCACCCATCAGCGCGGCGGGCAAGCACGTCATCATCATCGGCGGCGGTGACACCGGCGCCGACTGCCTCGGCACCGCGCACCGCCAGGGTGCGGCATCGGTGACGCAGCTGGAGATCATGCCGCACCCGCCGGATGACCGCCCGGACGCCCAGCCCTGGCCCACGTACCCGATGATCTTCCGGACATCCAGCGCCCACGAGGAGGGCGGCGAACGGCTGTACTCGGTCAGCACCGAGCGCTTCGTCGGAGACGAGCAGGGCCGGGTGCAGGCCCTGGCGCTGGTGGAGGTGGAGAGGGGCGACGCCGGCTTCGAGCCGGTCGAGGGGACCCGGCGCGAGATCCCCGCCCAGCTCGTGCTGCTCGCGATGGGTTTCGTCGGACCCGAGAAGGGCAGCATCGTCGACCAGCTCGGCCTTGCCATGGGGGAGCGCGGCGTCATCGGGCGCGACAGCGCGTACATGACCAACGTCGAGGGCGTTTTCGTCGCGGGGGACGCCGGTCGCGGGCAGTCGCTCATCGTGTGGGCCATCGCCGAAGGCAGGGCCGCCGCGGCGGCGGCCGACCGCCACCTCATGGGGAGCACAGCGCTGCCCTTCCCCGTCGAGCCCGCGGATCGCCCCCTCACCGCGTAGCCATCTCAGAGCTGTCTCTGAGCCGTCTCAGAGATGTCTCAGCGGTTGATACGCCGCCCGGGTACCCACTGGTAGTCGATAGTCTGTTAAACCATGCGCCGCGCGAAAATCGTCTGCACTCTCGGCCCGGCGACCTCCACATACGATCAGATCCGCGCCCTCGTCGATGCGGGCACGGACGTCGCGCGCTTCAACCTCAGCCACGGGTCCTACGCCGAGCACGAGGAGCGCTACCGCAGCGTCCGCCGGGCTTCGGACGATTCCGGCCGAGGTGTCGGGGTGCTCGTCGACCTGCAGGGGCCAAAGATCCGCCTCGGCAGCTTCGCCGACGGACCGGTCCTGCTCGAGCGCGGTGACGAGTTCACCATCACGACCGAGGCGGTGGAGGGCGACCGCAGGCAGTGCTCGACCACCTACGGCGGGCTGTGCGGCGACGTGCGCACCGGCGACCGGATCCTGGTCGATGACGGGCGCGTCGCGCTCGAGGTCGTGCACGTCGAGGACGCCTCCGTCACCACGATGGTCGCCGAGGGTGGCCTGGTGTCCGACCACAAGGGCATCAACCTGCCCGGCGTCACGGTGAGCGTGCCCGCCCTGTCGGACAAGGACGTCGAGGATCTGCGCTGGGCCCTGCGGCTGCGGGCCGACATGCTCGCGCTTTCCTTCGTGCGGAGCGGTCGCGACGTCGAGGAGGCCCGCAAGATCATGACCGAGGAGGGCGTCCGCCTGCCGGTCATCGCGAAGATCGAGAAGCCGCAGGCCGTGCGGAACCTCGAGGAGATCGTCGACGCCTTCGACGGCATCATGGTCGCCCGCGGCGATCTCGGCGTCGAGCTGCCGCTCGAAGAGGTGCCCTTCGTGCAGAAGCGTGCCGTCGACCTGTGCCGCCGCAACGCCAAGCCGGTCATCGTGGCCACGCAGATGCTCGATTCGATGATCACCGCATCCCGCCCGACCCGCGCCGAGGTGTCCGACGTCGCCAACGCCGTGATCGACGGCACCGACGCGCTCATGCTCTCCGGCGAGACGAGCGTGGGCCGTCACCCCGTCGAGACGGTCACGACGATGGCCCGCATCGTGGAGACGGCCGAGGGGCACCACCTCGCCCGGGGGCTGCCGCCCCCGCTGACCAAGCCCCGCACGAAGGGCGGGGCGGTCGCCCGCGCCGCCGCCGAGGTAGGGGACTACTTCGGCGCGAAGTACCTCGTAGCGTTCACCCAGACCGGCGACTCCGCGCGACGTCTGGCACGCTACCGCTCGCCCATCCCGGTGCTCGCCTTCACCCCGATGCCCGACGTTCGCAGCCAGCTGGCCCTCACCTGGGGCGTCGAGACGTTCCTCGGCCCGCCGGTGCCGCACACCGACGAGATGGTCCGCCAGGTCGACGCACAGCTGCTGGAGATCGGGCGCTGCCGCCCAGGCGACAGCATTGTGATCATCGCGGGCAGCCCGCCCGGCACACCCGGGTCGACGAACCTGATGAGGGTGCACATCGTGGGCCACGACGACATCGGGCCGTACAGCTGAGAACGGTGCCCCGGGTGGGATTCGAACCCACACTAAATGGTGTTTGAGACCATCCTCTCTACCAGCGTTGGAGTACCGGGGCCCGCGGACACTGTAGCGCCTGTCGGTAGGCTCGGTAGTTCCGTACGTGCCGCCACCCGAGGACAAGCCGTGACCGACACCGCGCAGGTACCAACGCCGCCAGCCCGCCGGGTCGTCGTCGCCGAGGACGAGGCGCTGATCCGCCTCGACCTGCGGGAGATGCTCGAGGAGGAGGGCCATGTCGTCGTGGGCGAGGCGGGTGACGGCGAGACCGCGGTCAAGCTCGCCGAGCTCCACCGGCCCGACCTCGTCATCCTCGACGTCAAGATGCCCGTCCTCGACGGCATCACGGCTGCCGAGCGCATCGCCGTGGAGCGGATCGCGCCGGTGGTGATCCTCACCGCGTTCTCGCAGCGGGAGCTCGTCGAGCGTGCGCGTGACGCAGGGGCGATGGCCTACCTGGTCAAGCCGTTCTCCAAGGCCGACCTGCTGCCTGCCATCGAGATGGCGGTGTCGCGCTTTACCGAGATCGCCGCCCTCGAGGCCGAGGTGTCGGGGCTGCAGGACCGGCTGGACACCCGCAAGATCGTCGATCGGGCGAAGGGTATCCTCCAGACCGACTACCAGATGACCGAGCCCCAGGCGTTCCGATGGATCCAGAAGACCTCCATGGATCGCCGGCTCACGATGCGCGACGTCGCCGAGGCCCTCGTCGCGGGCAGCCAGCGGCCAGCCGCGGGCCCTTGAGTTCGACTGGTTAGCCCACCGGGGGTGTCCGTCGCGGTCCCCGGCCGCTACAGTCCCGCAGCGTGCGCACCCGTCGACTCCGGCTGCTCGTGGCGGCCAGCGTGGGCGCCGTCACCTTGTGCTCGTGCTCGGGCCTGGCCTCGGGTGGCGGTGACGAGACCTACGCCATCGCCTACCAGGGCCCGCTGTCCGGGGACACCGCCCAGCTGGGCATCAACATCGGGCGCGCGGTGCAGCTCGCGATCGAGCAGGCCAACGAGCACGGGGACCTGCCGTTCGATCTGGAGTACGTCACGGCCGACGACAAGGGGCTGCCGGAGCAGTCGCCGGGAGCGGCCAGGCAGCTGATCCGGGACCGCAGGGTCGTCGCGGTGATCGGGCCGGCCTTCTCCGGCCCGGCGTTGGAGGCTGGCGACCTGTACGAGAACGCCGGGCTGGCCACGGTGAGCCCCTCGGCGACCAGCCCCTCCATCAGTGACGCGGGGTTCGCCACCTTCTTCCGCGCGGTGCCGCAGGACACGGAGCAGGGTGATCAGGCGGCGAGCTACCTCGCGGGCGTCGTGAAGGCGCAGCGGGTCTACATCGTCGACGACACCACCGACTACGGCTCCGGGCTGGCCGACGCGCTCGCCGAGGAGCTGACCGGTCTCGCCGTGCCCGTCCAGCGCAACGGGGTGCCCACCACGACCGACGACTACACCAAGGTCGCTGAGGAGGTCGTCAGATCCGGTGCCGACGCCCTGTACTACGCCGGGTACTACGCTGACGCGGCGCCGCTCGCCGGAGCACTGCAGGAGGTGGGCTTCCACGGCATCCGGATGGGGGGCGACGGTCTGAACGACGACAAGTTCATCGCACGGGCCGGGGGTGCCGCGGAGGGCTGGCAGTTCACCTGCGGCTGTACCGACGCCCGCTCCGACCCGGCCTCGGCGCAGTTCTTCGACGACTATGCGGCTCGTTTCGAGGTCAACCCCGGGACGTACTCGCCGGAGGCCTACGACGCCACGCAGGCCGTGATCGCGGTGCTGCGCAACATCCCCGGCCAGATCACCCGGAGGGCGGTCATCGAGGGCCTGCGCTCGGTCAATTACGGCGGCATCGTGAAGACCATCAAGTTCCAGCCCGACGGTGAGACCCAAGGTGCGACGATCTTTCTTTACGAGGTGCGCAACGGGAAGCGTCAGCTCAGGGGTTCGATCCTCGAGCTCAGCGGCTGACGTGGGCGCCCCTGCGCCGGGACGGGTGTCCATCAGGTCACGGCCCCCGAACGATTCGCTTCCTGACCGCCGAGTTCGCAGGGCAGCGTGCACGGCGCATCCCCCGATGTGATTACATTCAGCCCGACCTCACAGGTCGGGGGAGACCGCCTGGAATGGAGGGACCCAGTGTGCGCCACCGCTTGGTGACGGTGCTGCTCGCCGTGGTCGCCGGGGTGCTGGCGGCCCCTGCCGCGTTCGCCCAAGAGGGTGAGTCGCTGCAGGGCACGCTGCGCGGACCGGACGGCAAGCCCGTCAAGGGTGTCACGATCCTCGTGACCAGCGACGGCAAACGGATCGGGCACGACACGTCGGAGGCCAGCGGATCGTGGGAGGTCCAGCTCCCGCGGGCGGGCAGCTACGACCTCGAGCTCGACGTCGACACGTTGCCGGCCGGGCTGGTGCCGCGGTCGAAGGACTCCGCGACCCTGGAGGCCGTCCCGGTGCGGCCGGGTGACCAGCGGACCGTCCTGTTCCCGCTCGTCCCCCCCGGTGAGGCGGAGGGGGCGGACGGCGGCGCCGGGCCGTCGGCCGGACAGCGCGGGGGGGACGGGGGTGGAGCCGGCCAGCTCCTCGGCCGTGTCGCGCAGCTCCTGGTCGAGGGTGTGAAGTTCGGCGTGATCATCGCCATCACCGCGATCGGGCTGTCGTTGATCTTCGGAACGACCGGGCTCATCAACTTCGCGCACGGCGAACTGGTGACGATCGGCGCCACGGCGGCGTTCTTCCTCAACGTCGCGGCGGCCGGCCCCGGGCTGCAGCTCATCCCCGCCGCGCTGATCGCCATCGTGATCGGGGCGATGATCGGCGGTGGGATGGAGCGCGGCCTGTGGCGGCCGTTGCGGCTGCGCGGCGTCGGCCGCATCCAGCTGTTCATCATCTCGATCGGGCTGTCGCTGCTGCTGAGGCATCTGATCCTGGTGTTCTTCGGCTCCCGCCCCCAGCCCTACGCCGACTACACCATCCAGCAGGCCATCAGGGTCGGCCCGATCAGCATCACGCCGAGGGACCTCGTCATCGTCGGGCTGTCGTTCGCCGTGCTCGTCGGCGTCGGCCTGATGCTGCAGCTCACCCGCGTCGGCAAGGCCATGCGCGCGGTGTCGGACAACCGGGACCTCGCCGAGTCGTCCGGGATCAACGTCGACCGGGTGGTCCTCGTGGTGTGGCTGCTCGGCGGCGGCCTCGCGGCCCTGGGCGGTGTCTTCTTCGGCCTTGCGGAGATCGTGGCCTGGGACATGGGCTTCAACCTGCTGCTGCTGATGTTCGCCGGGGTGATCCTCGGCGGGCTCGGCACGGCATACGGCGCGATGGTCGGCAGCCTGCTGGTCGGCATGGTGGCGCAGCTGTCGACCCTGTACTTCCCTGTTGAGTTGCAGTACGCGTGGGCGCTGTTGGCGCTGATCATCGTGCTGCTGGTCCGGCCGCAGGGGATCCTCGGTCGCGCGGAGCGGATCGGCTAGGGGTACGCATGAATCTCATGGCCGTCCTCGGAGACGCGCTCAGGGCGGCGTTCGGACCCGACGCCGCCATCTACGCCATCGCCGCCATCGGGCTGAACGTCCATTTCGGCTACACGGGCCTGCTCAACTTCGGCCAAGTGGGGTTCATGCTGGTCGGGGCCTACGGGGTGGCCGTGACGGTCTCGACATTCGGCGCGCCGCTGTGGCTCGGGGTGATCGTCGGCGTACTCTGCGCGGTCGTCCTTGCGCTCATCCTCGGGATCCCCACCCTGCGGCTGCGGGCGGACTACCTCGCGATCGCGACGATCGCCGCCGGCGAGGTGCTGCGCTTCGTGTACCGGTCGGACTACGCCGAGCCGCTCACCGGCGGGGTGTTCGGCCTGCAGCAGTTCGCCGACGGTTTCTTCGAGCTGAGCCCGGTCCCGGAGGGCAGCTACGGCGTCGGGCTGTTCTCCTTCACCGCACGCGACGTCTGGGTGATGGTCGTCGCGTGGGGCCTCGTGGCGCTGGCCACGCTTCTGGTCTACCTGCTCATCCACAGTCCATGGGGCAGAGTGATCCGCTCCATCCGCGAGGACGAGGACGCGGCCAGGAGCCTGGGTAAGAACGTCTACGGCTACAAGATGCAAGGCCTCGTGCTGGGAGGCGTGCTCGGCGCGATGGGCGGCATGATGCTCGCGATCGACACGCAGTCGGCGCAGCCGGACGCCTACAACCCCGTCGTCACGTTCTATCTGTACACGCTGCTGATCCTCGGGGGAGCCGGGCGGGTGTTCGGGCCGGTGCTCGGCGCGGTGATCTTCTGGTTCATCGTGGTGGGCGTCGACAGCTTCCTCAGGCAGGCCATCGGCAGCGGGCTCATCCCGCCGACCGTAGTCTCCAGCGCGGACGTCGGTGCCGTGCGGTTCGCTCTCGTGGGTTTGGGGTTGATGCTGCTGATGGTGTACCGGCCAGCGGGCATACTCGGGAACCGTAGGGAGATGTTGCTCGATGCACGATGACGCACGCCCGGGGGCCACGCGGGAGGACCGTGCGATCGTCGAGGCCCGCGCGGAGGCCGCCGCGCGCGAGGCCGGGGTGCTGGCGTCGCCGCTCGAGGACGTTCCCGACGAGCCGGGGTCAGCCAAGCCGGACCCGATCCTCACCGTGGACGGGGTCGCCCGCTCCTTCGGCGGGCTCCAGGCTGTCGCCGTCGACCACCTCGAGGTGCAGCGTGCCGCCATCACCGGCCTGATCGGCCCGAACGGGGCCGGCAAGACGACCTTCTTCAACTTGCTCACGGGGTTCGACCATCCGGACGGGGGCTCCTGGTGGTTCGAGGGCCGGCAGCTGGCCGGGCTGCCCGCCCACCGGGTGGCGCGACGCGGCATGGTGCGCACCTTCCAGCTCACGAAGGCGCTCACCCGCCTCACGGTGATGGAGAACATGCAGCTGGCCGCCGTGGGACAGCGCGGGGAACGGTTTCTCGACGCCCTGGTTCGGCCGCTGTGGCGCGGGCAGGAGTCGCAGGTCACCCGCCGTGCCGAGGAGCTGCTCGAGCGCTTTCGGCTGGCGCAGATGCGCGACGAGTTCGCCGGCACCCTGTCGGGTGGGCAGCGCAAGCTCCTCGAGATGGCCCGGGCGCTGATGGTGGAGCCGTCCATGGTGATGCTCGACGAGCCGATGGCGGGGGTGAACCCCGCGCTCACGCAGTCCCTGCTCGGCCACGTCACCGACCTGCGCGACCAGGGCATGACCGTGCTGTTCGTCGAGCACGACATGGACGTTGTCATGGGTATCAGCGACTGGGTGGTGTGCATGGCACAGGGCCGCATCATCGCCGAGGGCACTCCGGCCCGGATCCGCGCGAACCGCGCCGTCATCGACGCCTACCTCGGCGGGCACCACGACGAGCCCACCCACCGTGAGCCGGGGCCGGACGCGGGGGGAGAGGGGTGACGTGGTGAGCGAGACCGCTGGTGCCGAGGTGCTGCTCGCCGCAGACCAGGTGGTGTCCGGCTACGTCCCGGGCGTGAACATCCTCGACGGGTGCGATCTGCGGCTGTTCGAGCGGGAGCTGGTCGGCGTCATCGGGCCGAACGGCGCGGGCAAGTCGACGCTGGTCAAGACCATGTTCGGGCTCATCCCGGCACGCGGCGGAGCGGTGGCGCTGCGCGGCGAGGACATCACCAACCGCTCCGCGCACGAGCTGGTCTCGCGGGGTGTGGGCTATGTCCCCCAGAGCCAGAACGTCTTTCCCTCCCTGACCGTGGAGGAGAACCTCGAAATGGGGCTCTACCTGCGGCCGAGGCGGTTCAAGCAGCGCTTGGCTGCGGTGGCCGGGCTCTTCCCCCTGCTCGCCGAGCGCCGGAAGCAGAAGGCCGGCTCGCTGTCGGGCGGCGAGCGCCAGATGCTCGCCATGGGGCGAGCGCTGATGATGGACCCCGCCGTGCTCCTGCTGGACGAGCCGTCCGCCGGACTCTCCCCGGCGAACCAGGACGAGGTGTTCGCCCGCATCCGGGAGATCAACGGGGTCGGGGTCTCCATCGTCATGGTCGAGCAGAACGCCCGCCGCTGCCTGCAGATCTCCGACCGTGGCTATGTCCTCGACCAGGGCCGCAACGCCTATACCGGCTCCGGTCAGGAGCTGCTGCACGACCCGCAGGTCATCGAGCTCTACCTCGGCACGCTGGCCCGCGTCGACTGATAGCGCGACTGATACTTCGAGTGATACCGCTGACCGAGAGGCGGGCCCGGCCCCCGATGGGGCCGGGCC